>CAZHVB010000015.1:0-7212 GCA_964535365.1 uncultured Candidatus Saccharibacteria bacterium
TATTTTTGCGGCTGAATAGTTCGTGCACTTCGTCTAACTGAATTTTAGGGAAAACTTTGGGTAATTTCGGGCGTTTGGCTTGCCAAAGCGCCAGCTCGGCCGGGCGCTCATGCCAAACTGTTTCTACCACAGCGTGCAAGGCGTTTGTAATCATCGCCATTACGTCTGTGACGGCGGTGATAAAGCCCATCTCCATATCGATCGATATGTACTCGCTTAAGTGGCGAGTGGTCATGCTGGGTTCAGCTCGATAGACCGGCGCGATTTCAAACACCCTTTCAAAAGCCCCCACCAGCATCTGCTTATAAAACTGCGGTGACTGGGCCAGGGTAGCCTGCCGGCCGTAGTAATCAAGCTTAAATACCTCGGCCCCACCTTCAGTGGCGCCGCTTAAAAGCTTGGGCGTAAATACCTGAACGAAATCGTTTTGGTTAAAAAACTGGCTAACTGCCTGGACAACCGAAGAGCTAACCTTGAAAATGGCTTGTTCTTTTGGGTTGCGTAAGTTTAAAACCCGATGTTCAAACAGCGTATCAAGACTTTCAGCCCTGTGATCAATCGGCTTGTCGATCTCAATCGGCGGTGTATCGGTTACCGGCACCAAAACCGTAATTTTTGGATCGTTTACTTCCAAACCCAATGGTGCGCGCTTGTCTTTTTTAACCTTACCAATGATTTGTAAAACCGTGCCGGTTTGCAGATTGCGCAGCTTTTCGATCTCCGTTTTATCTTCGAGCTTGATTTGAGCCGTGCCGCCGCGATCACGCAAAATCACAAACGTTAAACCACCTAGCAGGCGCTTTTTGTGCAGCCAGCCAGCCAGCTCAACTTGATGGCCGGCTAGCTTAGCCAGATCACTCGTTAAAACTCGCATGCTCATATTGTAGCTTACGCTGTCGAAAATTCTAAAGCCAAGTTAGGCGCCGGCGGCATAGAGCAGCCGCTTATGACGCTCACGCTCTGGACCAAACTGGCTATGGCTGAGTTCATAGCGGCGCAGTAGGTTACCGACCTTGATGCTACTTAAGTAGCGCGGCATCATAACGTAACTGGCGCCGCGATCGTAAAGTTCCAGAGCCTCTTCAATTTTATCGTCGGTTTTAGTCATAGCGATCACAATCGCCCGTTTATTACGCTGGCGTATACGATCAACAATCAAAGCGTTGGTTGAAAAATCAGTCAAATTAATAATCACCAGCCGAACTTTGTCTAAATTAAGCTCTTCCAAAAATTCCGGATCGTTAGCGTCGCCGTAGCGACAAAACACCGACTGACTTTTCAAGTGATCAATCGTTTCAGGATCATAATCAACCACCAAATACGGCCGCTCAAGCTTAGCAAAAGCCCGCACAAAACCGTGGCCACTAGCCTTGTAGCCAAACAGGATGATATCGTAGCGCGCTTCGCTAGCTGGTTCTGGAACGGGACGACCGCGTTCAAATACCCGTAAATAATGCTCTACTAACCTATATAACTGCTCATCATACTGTATAAGGTAAGCTGAGCCGGCAAAGGTGATAATACCAACCAAGGTAATCATCGAGACAACGTTGGTTGGTATAATACCAGCGCGACTAGCCAGCAATAGCAAAACCAGCGACAACTCGCTAACCTGGGCCGCGGTTAAACCGGTCTTGAAGCTAGTTTTACGCGAATAACCAAGCCAGCCCATCAGGCCAATCATGACTAGTGGCTTAAATAGCAACACGAAAGCCGCAATTAAGATAGCCGGCAGAATATCGGCCCTTACGCTACCGAGTGATAAATTAGTACCTAAAACAATAAAGAACAAAATAATAAAGAAATCGCGCAGTGGGCGCATGCGCGAGCTGATTTCGTACATATAGGTTGAGCCAGCTAGTGCCACCCCAGCCGCCAGCGCGCCGATTTCGATTGAAAAACCAAGGCCAGCAAATAAAGCCGCGATCCCCAGCCCCCAGGCTAACGAAAACAGAAACAAGAATTCCTGGGACTGTGCGAGATAGCTCGTGACTCGAGGCAAGACGTAGAGCGCTACCACAAATATGGCCAAAGCCAGTAGCCCGCCGGTCAAAAGGGTGGTAAAGATACTCCCAAAACCGCCGCCATGGTTAATGAAGCCAGATACAAATAGCAGCAACGTTAGCGCCACTAGATCTTGGACTAACAGAAAACCGCTGGCGATTTTGCCATACAACCGATGTAGCTCCTTTTTATCAGATAGCAGTTTCAAAACAATAATCGTACTACTAAAGGTCAAGGCCACGGCCATATAAAAAGCCGGCAAGCTAGCAAACCCAAGCAAGCGGCTAAGCAGATAGCCAAGTCCAAAAGTAGCAGCCATTTGGCCGAGACCCGTTACAACCGCCACCTTGCCGACCTCTTTAAAAACTTTGGGGTTTAGGCCTAAGCCGATGATAAACAGCAACAGAGCCACGCCGAGGTTGGAAAACAGATTGACTGTTTCGGCCGATTTAATCAGATGAAAAACCGATGGGCCAACTAAAACACCGGTTAGCAAATGGCCAATGATCAGTGGTTGACGAAAGTATTGGGTAATCGCCGCCACCAAAGTGGCTATAACTAAGATCAGACTGATTTCAGTAAAAACAGTCGTGTCCATTGGTCAAAACTAGACAGTTTGCACCAATTTGACTCTAATGCGGTATACCCCTGGGCGGTAAACCAACTTGATCGCCACTTTTACTCCTTTTAGTTTTATTTGTTTTTGTTTCGCGTCCGCTTTGAGCGGTAATTATACGCTGCCAATTACTATGGAGTGGTTAAGCATAACTGTCAAGGCTAATTTAGCAAGCTAAAACCTAGGCCTTAAGCCTGTTTATAGTCCTGATCTTCTTTCTTTACCTTAGGCCAAGTTTTGGCCAGATTTTTGACAGCCTCATCAGCGCTTAAACCTTTGCCATCGTTAGTCTCAACTGCTGCCTTAATATCGGCGTAAGTAATGTTTTTAGGATCGCCCATATCATCGTATGGTAGCCCGCAGCCACAAGTTAAACACATTGGTACCTCCTTACCTATACTTCAATTATAGCTTGGCTTGCTACAATAGCACTATGGCATCTAAAACAGAAATGGCTATATTTGGTGGCGGTTGCTTTTGGTGCACCGAGGCGGTTTTTAGTCGTTTGAAAGGTGTTACCAAAGTCACACCCGGCTATGGTGGCGGTAAAGCCGACCAGCCAACTTACGAACAAGTCTCGGCCGGTGATACCGGGCACGCTGAAGTGATTAAAATTGAATTCGATCCAGACCAGATTAACTATCGGGATCTACTAGAAATTTTCTGGCACACGCACGATCCAACCACGGCCAACCGACAGGGCGCCGATATTGGCAGCCAGTATAGGTCGCTGATTTTATACACTAGCCCTAGCCAAAAAGATCAAGCCGAAAAAATGAAGCTAGCTTTAGAAAAAAGCGGCGAGTTTAAGAAACCGCTCGTGACCGAGATTAAAGCCTTGGAACATTTTTACACGGCCGAAGACTATCATCAGAAATATTACGATAATCACCGCGAGAGCCCATACTGCCAGCTAATAATTGACCCGAAGCTAGCGAAGCTTGAGGCTCAGTTTAGCGCTAAGCTAAAAACTTAAACTTGGGCAGGAAGTAAACCAGTAGATAAGAGCCAGACAGCGTAAACACCCAGCCAGCGGCTACCTGCCACATCAGTCGGTTTTCGCGTTGTTCGACTTCTTTTAGTGAGCGGCCAACCAACACATAACCACTTTGGCTTGAGCTGTGATAACTGGCTATCGCAGCGGCGATGCGAGCATCGGCTGACGGCTGCCAGGTAAAGCTAGCTTGGCCTTTGTGATCAACTGTATTGAAAACGCCAGGTGGTAGTGACGGCGTCTGACCATTGAGCTCAGCTTGGCTGGCTATAACTTGGTGGTTAGCCCCATAAATAATCGCAAACGTCGCAAGTGACTGGTTAATTTGAATGTGACTGGCGGGTAGCGACTGAGGCGAAAGACCATTAGATAGTTCAGTTGCAACGTCTTCGGCCAACTGGATCTGCGGATCATTAGCTGATTGCCTATAAACTTGCTGCGTGGCACCGTAAACTAGACCACTTAAGGCGGTGATAATGAAAGCTAAAGGCAGCCAAGTGAGCAGTATCTTTTTACTTAGCCAACTACGTATGTTAAATTTTGAGACCACTACTCATTTATACAGGTCCTAGGTCATTTTGGCTACCGAGCTCAGGATCTATAACGGTTGGCCGCTTCATTGCCCTAGTTATAGCCAAGCTGATTCTTAGGGGTGTAGCTAGTTCTTTACGATAAGCCACAAAACGATCCTGCCAGACTGGTTCGTACTTTGACTTAAATTGATGCAGGCCCTTAAACGAAACGAACGGTTGGGGCACTTGATAGATAAGCCTAAGTATTCTCTCAACTAAGTTTGCTGTTTTTTTATGATCTGAGGCAAACGGTACAAAACCCAAACTAAACTGCTTAAAGCCAGCTCCTTGTAATTTTGCAAGCCACGTCAATAAAAGGTAATCCATCGAGTTCGGCGGGCTGTGTTTGGTGTGGCGCATCAAATCTATAGTCGTAAAGCCGCGTTTATAAACTGGGATTTGATTAACAAATGCCTGGGCGCTGCCGTGCTTATCGCGCAGCACAACAAGCGTGGTCCGGTTCAAATAGGCCGCCTCAAAAAAACCCGAAAAAAATACCCATTCCCGACGGCCAGGTAGCGCTAACCAATCATTCGAGATAGTACGAAGCTCTTTCATAAGAAAGCGGGAATGAGGCGGCGTAGAAATCTCAATCTGATAGCCGCTCTTATCAAAGCGATTCTTGATATTTCTAAAATATTTATTTCTGACGGTGTGGCTGTTAAAGCGATTGATGTCAATCATGGCATCATGACCAACTCGCACAACTGTTAAGCCCAGTTTTCGATAGATCGAGATCAACTCACTAGACACATACACAAAGCTAGGCAACCAGCCTTGACGAGAGCAATAATCTAAGAAGTGGCCGGCATGTTTTTGAACGCCAGCTGGCTTGCCTACCGGATCTCCATAACAAATAGCTATGCCGTTAAGCACCTTGTAGGCTATGGCTACGCTACGGTCATCAGCTATGAAGTACGACTTATCAGCTGGCCAAACTTTAAAGAAATCTTCTGTGGAGTTGGAATATTTCCTTAACAGTTTCTGGGTTAGTTGGCGGCCTTTGGGTTGAATAATAAACCGATAAGCAATTGGTTTAAAAAGGTTATAGACCACATACATTAAGCTGCTAAAGCCAATTAAACTAAGTGAGTCTAAAAACCATTTAGCCTGGCGGGTATGGGCCACAAGCGTGGGATCGCCAAACAAGATGAATTCCCTAAGTGTCTGAGATAATGCCGTGCTTAGGCTAAACTGGTGACCAAAGTCTCGGCTATCCATCATCCAGAAGCCGACCATACCATAAAGCAGCGCTGCCAAAAGCACATAAACGAAGACCTTTAATCCGTGTTGAACACTATTTAACTCTAGCCTAGCCCTAAACTGGGAACGGCTTACAAGTAGTAATAAAAGCGTCAAGCCAGGCGCAATAAAATAATAATAATGATGAGCAAACAGTAGGTGAGACGCCAAACTTTCTAAAATAACGCTGACCGCTACCCACCAAGCTACTTGACTGCGACGCAGCAGACTAAAACCTGCGTAAACCAAAATGAAACCAAACAAGACACTCAGCCAGTGATTGAGTGCATCGTACTGAAAAAATGACAGTAAGTTTTCGGCGCCTTCAGGCAAGCGCTCTTGCAATGAATGAGTAACTGCGAAGACGCCGTCAATTAGAATAAGGTAGCTAACTGCCCTGACGATAGTATTAGACTGTTTACCGCTCATTCTCATCAACTAGTGATTAAGTATAGATCAGATTAAAACAACTAGTTATGAGAAGATTAGTAGCTTTGTAGTTTCGCTATTTACGTCGGTAGTCTAGAACGGCCGCCACGACTATCACTAAAATGCCCAGCCAGACCGAGCGCAAACCCGAAAAAAGAGCGGCTAGAATCAAGCCAAAGCCCAACCCCATAAAGTTGTGCATAAAAGCGTGAGGCGTGAAACAGTCTTTCATTTTGCCTTGCATCTAAAATCTCCTTTTTGATTATCTACTTAACATGCAGCATACAACGTGGCCGACTAATTGACCAGAGGCCACTAAAGCTTGCAGCTATTCATGCCAGATAGATCAAACTCGCAGTCACCAGCGCGATTTAGAATAATGACTTTTTGGATAGTTGGAAACTGCATCAAGGTAGTGTCAATTTCTATTTCAGCTTGACCATCGGCTATAACACCAACGTGGTCAAACTGGCGACAGAAACGCAAGGTCACCACACCCTGAACCAAGCTCAATCTAAAATCGTCACCACCACAGTTACTGGTCTTCGATCGAAAAATAACCTTACTAAAATAGCCTTGTTTTTTCTCTGACGCCGTTGGGCCATAGATTAGTTGCTGAATGGCAAATTTGGCCACGCCGCTGCTAGCTGAGATGCGGCTAACAGCAAAAACTTTGGTTGGATCATTATATGACTCTGGTGACTTAGAAAAGTAAACGTAAACCGGGTAGGTCTGGGCCTTGGTTTGACCGACTGGCTGAGATGATTCGGGCAATTTTGACCGCTGAGAGTTAACCGTCAGTGTTTGGAGCTTATGGCTGGCGAGATGGTTCGTGTACCAAGCCAGGGCTGCCGTTACGGTTAGCATTAAGACTGCCAGGACTAAAAGAGCCTTTTTAGTCCATACCTGGCGAGCTAGCTTAGTTGGATTATTAGCAGCTGGCTGTTCCATAGTCTAATATAACGATACTATACAAGACCTATATTGCGACCGGGGAAATTTACCCTCTTTTGCAGATTGGGCGATTTGATGTATTATTTAGTCACCAAAATAGAGAAGGATTATCGATTGCCTACGAGACAACTCAAAGGTATCAAATCTGTTCGTAGTTTGGAAAATTAACTAAAGAGGTATTGTCTCAATGGCAAAAAAGCTATACGTTGGCAACCTAGCCTATGAATCGACCGAAGAAGATTTAAGGCAGTTGTTCTCACAGTTCGGTGAAATAAGTTCAGTGAACGTCATCACCGATCGTTTTAGTGGCAAATCCAAGGGGTTTGCATTCGTCGAGATGCCGAATGACGCCGAAGCCGAAAAGGCTATCGCAGGTGCTAATGGCAAAGAGCTTGGCGGAC
>CAZHVB010000016.1:0-7139 GCA_964535365.1 uncultured Candidatus Saccharibacteria bacterium
CCGAGTTTCCAGCCAAGTCAATCTGCGTTTCAACACCAACAGCAACCAAAACAGGAACGCCACAATAATCAGCCCCACCAAACTCAACAGCACCCAGCCGGCGATAACGAGCTCTCGCCGCACCAACCCGTCAGCTTAAGATAGAAACCTTTGGCTTTAACAAGGGCATACAATAAAGATAGCTTAAGGCTCCCGGGTTCTAGACCGGCATGCCCAGCCAAGACTTGCACTAAAGGAGGCCGTAATGCTTCCGGATTTATTTGCACACATTAATCAACGCGTATCCGGTTCCACGACAATAGAAACACTTGCAGTTATTGGAACGTTTTTAGCTGTTTTAGTTGCGCTTTTTGGCCCTTTTCTTGTCGAAAAATGGAAACGTAAGTATCGAGAAGCAAAACTAGAAATAGAATTCGAGCATAAGCCACCAGATTGCCATAGAACCATATTTAACGGTAATGATGGATGGCCGGTATATTATTTTCGGTTCAGAGTTAAAAATACAGGCAATACCACATCAGAAGACACTGAAGCCATACTTTAGTCAAACCAAAAAAATAATCCTTCCCGAAAATATGTGCTAGAAAAAAATTTCACGCCAGTAAACTTAAAGTGGTCTGCCAGAGACCTACATAGAATTATTCAGCCCGGCAGGAACGTTTTCTGTGATCTGGGTAGAATTCATCACCCCAATATTGAGCAAAATTCCGTTTTTACTCGCGCAACTATGGATCAACAAAGAAGCTCAAAATTCTTTTTTGAGCAGGCGGAAGCTAGACTGTTCTCTCAATGGGACTGTCTAGTGCCAGGAAAATACAAGCTCACCGTTACTATATATTCTAAAAACGCTCCAAAAACTTCTAGAGAATTTACTATAAACTGGTCAGGTAATTGGAAAGATGAAGAAAAAGATATGTTCAAGGAGCTAACAATAAGTTAAGTCGCTCTAGACCCAGACGCTCAGCCAAAACCGTTAAGCAGCTACGGCTGGATCATGAATGGCAGTGTGTTGGGATGGTTTATATATGAGCCAAAAAATGAGGCTGCCAATGCCAACGGTGATAGCACCAGTAATAATCGGTGTGTTCTGACTAATACCTGCCAAGTAACCAGTTAGGGCAGCGGGGATTGTTTGGGCCAGGGCCTGCACGGAGGCGTTAATACCCAGCACCTCGCCTTGGATATTATCAGGCGCGCTGTGGCTGACAAGGGCAGTGACATTAGCGATAGACATGCCGACAAAGATCGGTATAAGCGGTGTTATTAATAGTAACTGCGTGGTGTTATGCGGGATAAAGGTGAGCGGAATTGATAAGGCCAATCCGACTAAACTGATGCGTAAGATTTGGTAATTGGCGAATTTCTTGGCCAATGGGCCGACTATGGCCACCTGCGTAATAGCGATCCAAAGCCCAATATAAGCAAAGAAGTCACCGATGTTGTTTGCCTGAAAACCCAGTTTTCTGATCAGGAATACGCCAAAGAAAGTCGTAAAAAAACTAAAGCCTCCCCAGAATAAAAAGACGGTGGGGAAGACTGTCCGTAAGCCAGGCATTCTGACGGCTTTAATTATGTTATGTACCGACCGATTCCAGTCAATTATTAAGTGCTTAGCCACACGGCTCAACGTTTCTGGGAAACGCGTTAGTACCATCAGAGTGTTAAGGCCAGCTAAGCCAGCGGCAAACCAAAAGGGCGTATCGGCCCTAAACCAAGACGGCGTGGTAAGAAGGTGCAGGCTGCCAATATGTAATAAAGTGACATGCGCTGTGGCTAGCTTGCCACCGATATACGGCCCCATAATGAAGCCTAGCCCAAACATCGCACCAATCAAACCAAAGTTACGGGTTCGCTTATCTGGTGTCGACACGTCGGCGATCGCGGCTTGGGCGACTGCCAAGTTGCCCCCCGTTATACCATCCAGCCCGCGTGAGATGAAAAGCAAGGGGATATCACGAATAATAATGGCGTAGGCGAACAGAACGTAACTGACGGCTGTGCCAGCAAGCGAGAAGGCCAGTAACTTTTTACGGCCGTACTTATCGGATAATTGGCCCAGGATTGGTGTAGCAAAGAACTGCATGAACGGGTAAATAGCGGTCAGAAAGCCAAGCAGAATTAAGCCGCTTTGGTAGCTCCAGCCGGCTGGTAAAAGATAGAACTGCGACGCCGGGTTACCAAGTAGCTGCGGAATAATCGGCACCAGGATGCCAACGCCCAGTAGATCAATAAAAATAGTAAATAAAACTATCGGCAAAACTTGGCCGCTCAGCCGACCCTTAAAACTTCCAATCGAAGTTTTTGGTTTGCCCTTTTTATCTTTAGTCTCAGCCATAGAAAAGTATTATAGCAAATAGTTTACCGTAGCGTCTTTTTTACTGAGGCGCAACAGAGCTGATAGTTAAAGACCATATAACAGAGATACGCCCCTGTTATTATTATAAGAAAACTCCAGGGATGTACCTCTGATGAATTCTAGTTCTAGCCAAGGTCGGCCTAAATTAGGATCACAATATATAGCTGGAATAAAACCCAAGGCTAGGCAAAAGAGCATGGCACACATAAAACATAGTGGAGTAAAAATTAAAACGGACTGTGTGAATTTAGAAATGATATTGAATATAGGCCTAAATATACGTAGAGAAGTGCAAAGTTAGCATTCCATCATACGTCGTACAATGTATATTTTGCGACATACAATAATCGGTTGAATAGCTATATGCCAATACCCCGGAGAATAGAGCTATGGCAAGCTTAACACGCTTAATTGTCAAGCTCTAGGCTCGCCATTACTACATTTAATACACAAGTATGTATATTTTATGACCTAGCCGCGGTAGTGGCCTTAGAAGCCATCTAAGCTGGCTATATTTGACATACGGCCAGCTAGTGGTCCTGTAGAGTTTTCCACAACCATCTGCCTGATATTTAGCACTGATCGCGGCGGCGCAGCCAACCCTGCCAGCTTCTCCCTACCTCACCTCCCTATTTGACATTATGATATTCAATGTCTTTGTATAGTTTTTAGATTCTTGGCTGATATATGCACACCATACAAAAACCGAACAAGGGTAGAGGAGGAGTGTTACCCTACCCCGGGCGTCTACTGGTGCATTACTAATTAGGCGCCGAGTCCTAACTTAATTTCTTTGCTAATACGCATAACTGCCTCGGTAGCGCCGCCAAGCAGTGGCGATTTAGTAATCGGCCGGCCGATAATTAGATAATCACTCCCCGCTTCTATAGCCTGTTTGGGGGTCATGATCCTTAGCTGGTCATAGGCAGGAGCCCATTGGGGTCTAACGCCAGGGGTAGCCAGCTTCATATCATCAAAAGCGGAGTCTGAGCGGAACATGGCAACTTCATGGGGTGAACAAATCAAGCCATCAAGTTGGGCTTCTAGCGCTAACCGACCTAGATCGTGGGCCGCGGCCTGGACGTTCTTACCAAAGATCCGTTCGCTTTCTGTATCTGAAAGATTGGTAAGCACCGTAACGCCTAAAATAAATGCTCCTGCCCTGTGTGCGGCTTCCCTGGCCCAAATCATACCCTCGGTGCCACTAGTGGTATGGACACTGATAACTTTTGGCTTGGCCTTCAACGCTTGATGTGCGCTATCTATTATCGTTTCTGTCTTATCGTCTAACTTCATATCGGCAAACACCTCTGCGCCCATTTTGTGGACTGCGTTAATAGGCTCGGCCCAGCCTCGATCGCCAGCCAGAGTGGTGCCGACTTTGAACATACCAACCATCGATGCGATTTGGTAGACTATCTGACCCGCCCGATAAAATGATGGAAAATCCAAGGCGACCCATAGCCGGTCTGGGGCTGTTTTTGGCTCTAATCCTTCTCCTGGGTTCATCCCTACAATTGTTGATTGTTAACACCACAGATGCAAGCAAAAGCGGTTTGACTACTTTACTTGTAGTAGGCTTTATAGCTCAAGCGGACGTCAATATATAGACTTGGATGAATGTGGTGATTTAGAATTGCCTTAACTTCAGCTAACTGATCGTCAACTGATCGGGTGGTATCAAACCGAATATAGAAGCCGGCGCTGGTATCAACGTAGAGTTCGTTGGTGGTTTGCAACACCCTACCCTTTTGGTAGGTTAGTTTAGCAACCTGCGGCAGTTTAGCTTGAACTACTAACACGAAGCTGATGAATGCGGGTGGCGCTACCGCTTGACCCGGCTTAACCTCCAGGTTGGTACTATCAACTACCAACGGAAAATTAGTTGGCTCCCCTACCGAAATCACTTGGCTAGCAGCCACGCCTTTCTGGTCAACTAGCCAGGTTTGGTTGTTCGATTGCCAGCGCATCACTGGCTGACGGGCTTCAACCGTAATCTGGACCTGCCGTTTAAAATAATTGAGACTGACTGCTACATCAGCCAACGAGTTGGTATTTTGGTTTAGTAGTCGAGTCTGCAATTGATCTGCCGAAAACCAGTAAATATAACGCTGACTGAAGTTACCCAGCAGTGTTTTGGCTTGTTGGGTTAAAACGCTGGAATTATCTATCCCGCTGACAGTGACGCTATTAATTCGGCCAACTAGCAATAAAGCCACCACACTAGCCAGGACAAGAATCAGCCAAAGCGTTAGTTTAAACCTGGGACCTCTTTTGAGCTGTGGTCGCTCAGGCGTGGGTGGCTGATAAACGGGCGAGAAATTCGGGTGGTCGGTGCGCCTAACTTGACGTTCGTTCATAACAAAGCCAGTATTTCATCCGCCACCAGTTTGGCGGCATCGGTTTTGGCAATTTTAGCTAGGCCACGACTTAATAACTGCTTGGCGTCGCCAGCCTTGATCAGTTCATCAACCGTAGGTAGTAAACGGTCATCAAGCTCAGTTTCGTCTAAAACTAGGGCTGCTTGATACTTTTCTAATAGTTCGGCGTTGCGCAACTGATGCCCGCCGGTTAGATGCGGATTCGGCACAATGATCGCCGGTTTAGCTAATGCGGCGATTTCGGCGATACTGTTCATGCCAGCTCGACTAATAATTAAGTCGCAGGCTGCGTAAGCTAAGCTAAGGCTTGACGCGTCCAAAAAGCCATAGCAGTGATAGCGACCGTTGGCTAATTTTGCGCGGCTAGCGGCTAGTTGCTGTTTAACTTCGGCTAAATTACGGTTACCGACACTATGGATCAATTGGTAGTTTTGGGTCAGGTTGGCTAAATTATCAAGGATAGCCTGATTGAGTCGCGCTGCCCCACCACTACCGCCAATCACCAGTATAGTTGGTAGCTTGGCTTCGAGCTTAAAAAAACTGGTGGCGGCTGGTTTAGAACCGGTTAGCAAGCTTTGGCGAATCGGGTTGCCGGTAAAGACCGTGTGCTTATGGCGCCAACCTGGAAACTGGTCAACCGGCCAGCTAACGGCAATGGTACGCGCCAAGTGGCCCAGGATGCGGTTAGTTAAGCCAGCCACAGCATCTGATTCGTGAATCACCAAGGCTCTACCTAACAGCCAAGCCATTAAGCCAACTGGCAAGCCAACATAGCCACCGTTAATGAATACTGCTTGGGGCCGCAAGCTTAGAAGCAGCCATAATGATTGCAGTGTGCCGATCGCAAATTTTGCTAAATCGCGCAGGTTGAGAAGCCAGGTTTTAACATCGATTAGTGCCTGCCACCAGTGTCGACCCTGATAGCGTCTCCATTTACCAGCTTGGATAAAATATGGCTTTAGCTGGGTATTTTTAAGCAGTTTCGTCGCCAGCTGGCTACGCTCACCGATATAGATTAGCTCTAATTCGGGGTTGGCTTGTTTAAGCGCCGAGGCGATTGTCAGAATAGGCGTAATGTGGCCGCCTGTTCCGCCGCCCGAGAGTACTATGCGCATACTTGCCCCTTTGGCTATATTTAGAAATATTGACTAAGATCCCCATCGCCGCCAGCATCATCACTAGGTTAGTGCCACCGTACGATAAAAACGGTAACGGCACGCCGGTGAGCGGAATTAAGCCGACCATAGCCGTCATGTTGATTACCGCCTGGGCACCAATCCAAATTACTACTCCCATAGCCAATAACTGGGCAAATCGATTGGGCGCGTTAGTAGCCACCATAAAGCCCCGATAGAGCAAAAAACCAAACAGCGCAATGACTGCTACAACACCGATAAAACCAACGGTTTCAGCGATAATGGCGAAAATTGAATCGTTAGCCGCTTCAGGTAGATAACCATAAACCTGTACACTCTTGCCAATACCAAGCCCTGTGAAACCGCCGGAGCCGATGGCAATTAGGGCCTGGCTTAAGTGGTAACCGCTGGTCGATTGATTTTGGGCTGGGTTGACAAAGGTTACCAACCGCTGCAGCCGGTGCGGAAAGATGATGATGCTCAAAACACCCATAATAAGGCCGATCCCAATTAAAGCACCAACGTGAACCAGCCGTTCACCACTGACAAATAGTAGACCGATTATTATGTCTGTGATAACGATCATAGTACCCATATCGCGCTGTAAAATCATAATAAATAGCGACAGCACTGCCAGTATAAACAAGGCTAGCCACAGCCGCCGACGACTTTCAGTGTGATCGTGCGACACCAGACTTTGAAACTGGGTGGCCAGCGCAATCACCAGTGTAAATTTAATCAACTCAGCGGGCTGAAATGATAACGGCCCAAGATTAATCCAGCGGGTAGCGCCATTACGAGTAGAAGCCAATCCTGGAATCATCAATAGCAACAGCGATAAACCGGTGATGACGATCAACCACGGTAACCAATCCTGCCACTTGGGATACGGTATGTTGGCGGCGATAAAAAACACCACCAGACCAACGCCGATGTGGGCGGCTTGTTGGTATAGGTAGTAGTTATCGCTGACGTTACCTAAAATTTTATGGCTTAAGACCGGGCTAATCGAATAGATGATGATCAAACCAGCTAACAACAATAGGCCAGTTGCTAACATTAACAAATAATCAGGGCGGTGTTTGCGGACATTGGTCAGTAAACCTGTGATTTGGTTCATTTCGGTATTACCCCACTGGCTAGCGCGATTACTATGCCACTGACGGCACAGATTAGACCGATTATCCAAAAACGCATAGTGACTTTGGTTTCGGGCCAGCCAATAGCTTCAAAGTGGTGATGGATGGGTGCCGATAAAAACAGCTT
>CAZHVB010000017.1:0-7129 GCA_964535365.1 uncultured Candidatus Saccharibacteria bacterium
CCGCAGATGATTCAAATGCTAGCCGGCTACTTTGGCGCTGACTTGCTTTTAACTCACTCGCGCTTAACGCCAGCGAGGCGGCGGCTAGTCTGGCAAACTGCCTTAACTGCCACACGCCCCAAAGTGGTCATCGGGCCGCGTTCAGCCCTGTTTTTACCGTTAAACAATATCGGCTTGATTATCATCGACGAAGCGCACGACACTAGCTATAAACAGGATCAAGCCCCGCGCTACCAAACACCAACCGTGGCGGCCTATTTAGCCAAACAAACCGGCGCCAAGCTGGTGTTAGGCACAGCTACCCCCACGATCGCCGACTTATATCTAGCCAAAGCCAGTAAGCTTAAGCTAGTAGCCATGCCGACACCGATTTTTAGTACTAGCCGCGCGCCAGCTACCATTGTTGATCTAAGACACAAGGAAGATTTAACCAACAGTTATCTGATTTCAAAACCGCTATTAGCCGCTCTAAAAAAGACACTGGCCGATCAAAAACAATCAATTTTATTTTTAAACCGGCGCGGTGCGGCGCGGATTCTGCTCTGTCGGCAATGCGGCTGGGTGGCCAACTGCCCCAATTGCCACATCCCCCTAACCTGGCACGTCGAGCAAGGTCAGTTAATTTGCCACTGGTGTAATTTTGAAGATCAACCACCGGCCAGTTGCCCAAATTGTGGCAATCTAAATCTACGTTTCTTAAGCGGTGGTACTGAGCGAGTCGAACTTGAACTAGCCAAGCTTTTACCCGAAGCGTGCATTAGTAGGCTGGACCGTGATAGTCGCGAGCTAAAAGATATCGCCTCATTCTATCAGCGCCTGCAAACCGGCCAAATTGACATCTTAATTGGCACGCAAATGATAACGAAGGGTCTTGATCTACCGGGCGTAGAGACGGTTGGTGTCTTGCTGGCCGATACCATGCTTTATTTACCCGACTTTTCAGCTAGCGAACGGACTTTTCAGCTGCTTTATCAGGTATCGGGTCGCGCCGGGCGGCGCCACAACTCGATTGCCAATGTAATTATCCAAACCTATTCGCCCAAACATCCAGCGATTACGGCAGCGGCCAGCGGCGATTTTCAAGCATTCGTCAACCAGGAGCTAACCGAAAGACAACAGCTTAACTACCCCCCCTTCACCTACCTATTAAAACTGCCTGTCACCAAACCAAACCGCGCCGCGGCTCAAGCCTCTGCCCAAAAACTAGCTAGCGCTTTGGCTAATAAGCGAGTTCAGTTTGATAAAAGCCTGCAAATTGTCGGGCCAGCGCCGGCCTGGCAGGAAACCCGCGGCGGCAAATACCACTGGCAATTGATCGTTAAGTCCAAAAAACGCCCCGACTTAGTTAAAATCGCTCAAAACTTGCCAATCGGCTGGATACACGACCTTGACCCTAACGATCTACTCTAGGCCATCGGTTATACTATCTGTCATGACCCAAAACGACATTGTAACCCTACCTAATCCAACGCTGCGCCAGACCAGCCAGCGGATTGGTGTGGTTGATGACGAAATTCGACAGTTGGCAGTCGGCTTGATTGAAGCGATGCAAGATTGGGAAAAAACTCACCCCAACGAGCTCAGTGCTGCAATTGCAGCGATCCAAGTGGCGAAACCATATCGGCTAGTGATTATTCGTAGTGATCGTAAGGGTAAAAAGGCCGCCAACTTCAGCTGCTATCTGAACCCGGAGATCGTCAAACAAGACGGAGAGCTAGCAATCGATAACGAAGGCTGCTTAAGTATTCCTGATATCTACGGTAAGGTACTGCGCTACCCAAGGGTCAAGGTTAGAGCCATGACACTTGACGGTGAACAAGTGCGGATTACGGCCGAAGGTTTTTTGGCCCGCGTTTTTCAGCACGAGGTCGATCATCTAACCGGTAAGTTGTTTATTGATAAGGTACAAAACGACCGCTTTTATAAAATGACGGAGGGTGGCAAACTAGAGCCGCTAAAAAGTGATGAAATCACCAACTATCGTCTTCTTTGGAACCGGGCCGGTTAGTCTAGCCACGCTTGAGGGTATAGCCGATAGCTTTACTATCGAGGCGATAATTACTAAACCAGCTAAGTCCGCCGCCGCTAGCAACATCTTGGCTTGGGCTCAAACTCACAGTACTAAAGCTTACCAACTAGCCGATAAAGCCGGGCTCTCAAGCCTATTCAAACAAACTGGCTTTAAAAGCCGAGTCGGCTTGATTGTTGATTATGGCCTGATTGTGCCTCAGAGCGTGATTGACAGTTTTGAGCTTGGCATTGTTAACTCACACTTCTCGCTTTTACCGAAGCTGCGCGGCGCCGATCCAATTAGCTTTGCGATATTAAATGGCGAAACCGAAACGGGCGTTAGCCTAATGAAAATCGTGGCCGCGCTAGACGCAGGACCACTGATCGCTCAGGAAAAACTGCCAATTGAACCAGCTATCACCGGACCTCAGCTACAACGACGGCTAATCGAACTTAGTAACGCTATGGTTAAACGCTACCTACCGCTTTATTTAGAGACTAAGCTCAAGCCAAAGCCGCAAGATCCGCGCGTTAAGCCAACCTACACGCGCAAACTAGTTAAGGCCGACGGCCAAATCGACTGGCATAAACCAGCCATTAAAATTGAGCGCGAGGTTCGGGCTTTTTGGGGTTGGCCAGCTAGCTATGCCAAACTAGCTGGTAAAGACGTGATTATTTCCGAAGCCAAAGTGGTTGACCAAGCTGGTTTAGCTGGGCAAATGTTTGCGTACGACAATGGGTTTGGCGTCTACTGTAGCGATCAGGCTTTAGTTATCAAGCGCATCAAACCAGCCGGTAAAAATGAAATGAGCGGCGCCGAATTCCGCCGCGGTTACTTAGCTGGCCGGTTTTGAGTCGGGTTTGAGTCCGGTTTGACCGACGAGCGGATTTTAGCAGCATCTTTTTTGATCTCGGCTTTGAGTTTGGCTAACTCCTCGGCCACCACATCGGCATAGTTAGGGTAGTTTTTCTCCAGCCACTCCACGGCTGCTTGCTCGTTATGGGTATCGAGAATTGGTTCAAATTCAGTCAATTGCTGATCGCTCATCTCCCCTGCTAAATGGATCCCAACCCGTGTTTCTAGAGTTTCATAGATAGTTTGTAGCAGCTTAGTTTTATCTCCAGCCGGCAAGTCACCAAGCCCTAACTCTACCAGTAAACTGTTATCGATTTTTATCGCCATGCCTTTATCCTACCAGTCGTCCCTTAATCTGCCTAGTTAGGCTTAATGCTATCAAGCAAATGGTCGATTTTGGCCCCGTAGTCGCTACTGCTATCAAGCTTGAAGCTGAGTTTCGGGGTGTACTTGGTTTTAAGGTTAGCGTTGAGCTCGGCCTGCAAACGGCCGCGGTACTCGCCTAACCCATCTACCTCAGCCGCTGGCTGAGGGCTTAAGCTACGTAACCAAATCGTGGCGTACTTTAAATCCGGCGATACATCGACCGCACTGACGGTCAAGCCACTGGCCGGCAACAGCTGGTGTAGTTTGGTACCAACCACTCGGCGAATAACTTTGGCGACTCGATTGGTGCGTTCTGTCATACCAAAAGTATAACAATCCTAAAGTGTGCGCTCTTTTGACTGGCGGCTAAAGAATTCCAGCAGATCGCCCTCTTTAATGATGGTTTTTTGTTTGGTGGCAATATTAAGACCACACATCTCGCCTTCTACCACTGAGGCCACTACCCGTTGTTCTTTTTGAACGTTAACCAGTTTGCCGATTTCAGCGGCCTGCTCACCTGGCTTCCGAACCAATAGCCCAGCCGTTAACTTGCCACTCTTAACCAGGCCACCACAAATCACGCTTTTGACTGTAGTTCTAAACACGCCGCGTACCTCTAGCTGACCGGCCACCGTTTCCACTACCTCTGGTGTTAATAGTTTTTCTAGATTAGCCCGCGCATCATCCAGTAGCTCGTAAATAATTTTGTAGAGCCGAATTTTGACGCCGGCCTCTTCGGCTAATTGCTTGATGCGGATTGGGACGCTGACATTAAAACCAATAATCTCGGCTCTAGAAGACTGAGCCATATAAATATCTGATTCGCTGATTGGACCGGCGCCTTGAGCAATGATTTTGATACCAACTTCCTTGTTACCTAGCTGACCTAGGCTTTGAATCACCGATTCTAATGAACCATTAACATCGGCCTTAACCAGCACATTAATTTGCTGGCTACTATCAACCGCTGCCTGGCTGATCGCGAACTGACTGGTAGTTGAAGCGACAGCTTGTTTAGTGGCTTGTTTAGCCTCTTTTTCGGTTGCAAGGGCGTAAAAGCGCTCACCAATCGGCGGCAAACTCTTCCAGCCAGACGTGACCGCTGGATAAGATGGCCCGGCTTGCTCGATCTGCTGTCCATCGGTACTCTCCAGCCGTCGCAGCTTGGCATAAGTCTGACCAGCTACCAGATAATTACCAACCGCAAGCAAGCCGCCGGTCACCAACAAAGTGGCCAGCGGGCCCTTACCGGCCGCCATGTGGGCTTCTATAACCGTACCTTCGGCTAAACCCGTGGTCGGAGCCTTTAATTCCTCGATGTCGGCCACTAGCAGGCTCAGATCCAAAAGCTTATCAAGGCCAGTACCGGTTTTAGCTGAAACCTCTACTACCACCGTGTCGCCGCCCCACTCTTCTGGTGTCAGGCCGCTATCGCTTAGCTGTTGCTTGACGCGGTTAAGATCAATATCGGGCTTATCAACTTTGGTAATCGCTACCAATATTTTGACGCCACTTTTTTGGGCAAATTTAATCGCTTCAAGCGTTTGCGGGTTAACACCGTCATCGGCCGCTACGACGATAATAGCGACGTCAGTTAGGTGCGCGCCGTGTTCGCGTAGCACCGTAAAAGCCTCGTGGCCGGGCGTATCAATAAAGGTAATGGTCCGGTTTTTGTACTTAATTTGGTAGGCGCTTAAGTGTTGGGTGATACCACCAGCTTCTTGGGCCGCCACATCGGTTTTACGAATCGCGTCAAGCAGCGTGGTTTTACCGTGGTCAACGTGGCCCATCATCGCCATCACCGGCGGGCGCGGTTCACCAGTCGATTGATGTTTGCCCGCTTGCGTTAATTCATCTTTGGCGGCCGTTTCCTGGCTAACGTTTACGCCCAGCACCTCGGCTACGGCTTTGGCGGTGGCAAAATCAATCCGGTCATTAATGGTGGCCATAACGCCTTTGCGTATTAGTTCGGTCATAACCGTACTGACTTTCATATCCAGCCGGTCAGCCAGCTCCTTAACACTCATGGTAGCGGCCAGTTTTATACTAGTCGGTGAGGTTGGTTCTGCCATCACTCACTCCCCTATTTAGGTTTAGAAACTGATTTTTTTGATGGGCGCTTTTTAGTTGAAGCTGAGACAGCTTTGGTGGTCAGTGACACCTTGCGCGCGGCGTTATCAATTTCCAAAATCCTGAACTCGTGGCTACTACCTATCACTAATTTCTTGTTCGGATCGTCCTCGGTCAGCTCTGAAACATGGACTAAAGCTTCAATCGCCGGGGCTAACTGCACAAATGCACCAAACGGCGTAATGCGGGTGATGGTGCCTTTAACTTTGTCACCGACCTTGAGCTTGCCGACTTCTTTTAGCCAGGGGTCGGGGCTTAACTGTTTAACCGATAGCGATAGTTTATCGTTATCAATCGCTATCACCTTAACCTTGATCTTATCGCCAACTTTAAATAGGTCCTGCGGGTTAGTCACCCTTTCCCAGGCTAGCTCAGAAATATGCACCAGGCCTTCAATACCGCCAACCGTCACAAACACACCAAACTCAACACAACCCGTCACCTCACCCTCTACCACGTCGCCAATCTTTATTTTCGATAGTTTTTGCTTAGTATTCTCGCGGGCTGCCTCTTTTTCCGATAAAATCAGCTTCGATTGATCACGGTCCAAATCCAAAATGCGCACATTGAGCGGCTGTTTAATTAACGACTGCAAGCGACTCAAAATTTCGTCTTTATCGGCATTGGCTACTCTGGGGTAGTGCTCGGCCGATAGCTGTGACACTGGCAAAAAGCCGCGGATGCCCTCGACTTCAACTAGTAGACCGCCGCGGTTGGCGTCAAAAGCATAGACCGTGACAATTTCGGCGTTTTTAAAGATATCGATCAGGCGGTCCCAGCCCTGTTCTTTGGTCACTTTTTTAAGGCTTAGAATCGGGTAACCCAAGTCTGACTCCGGATCAACCACGCTAACGCTCACTTCATCGCCAACCTTCAAATCAGCCCCGGCCGCTTCGCGCCTGGGCACTAAACCAACCCCAAAATAGCCTAGGTCGAGCCAAATTTCGTATTTAGTCATGTTAGCGATTTTAGCTTCCACCAGATCACCAGCCGCCAAAGGCGGGCTGTCGAGCTCTGTTAATAGATCGTCCATGGTCTTAGCTAATTTCTTGACAGGCATAGGTCTCCTTTAAATAAACTCTTGTGGGGTAACGCGCGAAAACACTAGACCGCGTTAGCGGCCCGCTTTTACGCTCCCAGACAGGTTTATCTTATTGTAGACAAGATCAGGGCTAATAATCAAGCTCGCAAGCTCAAAGCTTATCGGCTTTTGGCTAAGTTTTTACGCGACTCGTAATAGCGCCAGCTAACAATCGCTACTAGACTGGCGGCTAAGGGTGCTATATCCCCTGGGCCGGTATTAATAACCTGGTTGGGCATTGATTTGGTTGAGGTTTGACTAGCGGTTTTTGAACTAGAATTAGCAGAATTTTTTGAGCTGGATACGGCCGTTTTTTTAGTAGTCGCCGACCGAGTACTCGGGCTACTCGTGGTAGTCGGGGTTGTGGTCTTGTGATTACGATGTTTATTGGCTAAGAATATGCTTAAGCCAATTAAACCAGCCACGACCGCCACCCCTAAAACTACAAAGAAAGTGCGACTGAAATAATGAAAATAAGCTTTAAGATTGGGGTTAAACTTAAACTTAGACCAAAACTGCGCCATAGTACCTCACTTTATATGACTTATTATGGCACCGCTAAGCCCAAACTGTAAAATACTTGCGCTTATTAACTTGCACATTGAGTAGGCTTTACCGATACTTAAATTAATATGTATCTTGGGATCGATACTGGTGCTTCAAAAACCTTAGTCGGCTTGTTTGAC
>CAZHVB010000018.1:0-6895 GCA_964535365.1 uncultured Candidatus Saccharibacteria bacterium
GTTCTTTCGCGGGCAGTAGATCGTGGTTACTAGTGGCGGGTGGTTGATTGGCCGGTTTAGCTGGCGCTGGAGGAGCACTAGGTGCTAGTTCCTTAACAATCGTGACCTGATCGGCTCCAGCCGCTAACAACTGAGCAGCCATGGTCATCACTTTGGGCGTGGTGTTAGCGCCAGTAAAATGATTGGTTGAAGCAATAATACCAGTTAATAGCGAAGTGGCGATTTGATTATCCAGCAGCCCACTGGCTAGAGCCTCGGTTAAACTCATCATCATTTCACTTAAAGATGTAGCCTGGGGGTCAGACCAGCTCAGGGTTTGCCCCTGCGCCTGAACCTGTGGCAAGGCGGCATTGATAAAAACCAACCGCGCCTTAGTAAGCAGCTCTTTCTGCTCGCTCACACCAGCGTCTATATCTGCATTGTCAGCTGCCCCCAAAACCACCACGCCATCACAGTGGTAATCACCGTACGAAACGTGTACATCGTCTTTGTTAAAACTGCCGTTAAAAGGCGTGATGAAAATCCTTAGCTTTTTTTCTTCGGGAATGTATTTTAATTTATCGGCTTCGGTGCGGCTGGTATCAAGCTCGATCACAAAATCGCGGATACCATTAAAGCGGTCGTGTACTAGTTGGGTTTGTAAAAAATGGACACTCACCGGTAAGCGTGAGCTAATCACCGCCTCGGTGCGTTTACCCATCTTATTTAGCATTTGGGTTAAGCCAATTACGGCGGCGATCGCGTCAATAGTCGGTGCTTTGCTCGTCGTTACGAGTAAAGTTGAAGATTGGCGCAAAAACTCAATCGCCTGCTGTTTACTCGATTGTTCGGGTTCCATAATATTAAGCGTAAACTCTTTTCATGATACATCAGATCAATTTGGTTTAGAAATTAAGGTCTGGCTTTTGACAATACAGCGGTTAATAAGTTATAGTTTCTGTCTGACTAAGAGGTGAAACATGCCAATTACTAAATCAGCCGCTAAACACGTCCGCCAAAGCCTAAAGCGCAATAAACGCAATTTGGTGGTTAAAACCCGCATGAAAAAAGACATTCGGGCGCTAATTAATGCCCTGGCTGCCGGTAACTCTACTAAAGTGGCAGAAGCGCTTAAAAGCGCGCAATCGAGCATTGATAAAGCTGCTAAAAACCACCTGGTGCACCATAATAAAGCTGCCCGCCAAAAGTCGCGCCTATCAAAGTTAGCAAACCAGAAGGCTATCGCCAAACCAGCTGTAAAAACTAGCCAAAAAGCCACCGCCAAAAAAACTAAAGTTTTAATCAAGAAAAAAACTACTTCAAAAACAACCAAGTCTTAGCTATGGCTAGCTCTCAAAGCTGGACCGATCCGCAACTAGTGGAAAGTTACACCGCTAAAGCCACGGATCGGATCGGAAATTGGTATGAGTATCAGCTTAACCTACCTTCACTACTGTCTTTGATACCCGATGGTGTCAGTAAAATTTTGGATTTTGGCTGTGGCCCAGGTGACTTAACAGCAATTTTGGCCAATAAGTTTGCCGGGGTCCAGGGTTGTGACCAGTCGAAAGCAATGATTGCCAAGGCTAAAGCCGATTTTCCAAATATAAAATTTTTTGTTTGGGACGGGTCGGATAAATCCAAACCGCAAGAAGACTATGACACAGTTTTTGCAAAGCTAACGGTGCATTTTCTAAAAGATTTGACTGCATTCGCAGCAACCACCAGACAGCTGCTTAAACAATATGGTAGCCTCGTGTTTTCAGTCCCGCACCCGATCACATCTCAGGCTAAGGTTAGTGGTTCGTACTGGGAGCAGGCCGATTATCAAACAGAAATCGGCAACTACGGTATTTATGTAACCATGATTCACCGCAGTCTAAGGGATCTTTTGAAACCATTTTTAACAAATGGTTTTGCCTTAACCGCAATTGACGAGCCGCAAGTCACTAACGAACAGATAGTTAAATTCGGTCTGAAAAAAGACAACCCAAATACACCAAAACGGCTGAATATTAGACTATCCAGACTTAACTAGCAAAGTCTGGATACTTAAGCTACTTTACTGGTGGCTTTGATGGTTAGATTTAGATCAATTAACAGTTGTTCCATCAGTAAATCATCATCCAGGCTGGAAGATTTGAGAGCTTGATCGGTCGCCATAATTTTACTGGCAGCCTTTTTGAGGGCCGAGAGCGGCATGGCTTTTACGGCCTGCAGGGCTTTAGCCACCACAAACGGGTTTAAGCCAAAATCCTGACTGATTTCACTGGCGTTTTTGGCTCCGGTGCTCGTCATGGCTGCTTTGGCAATAATTAAATTACGAGTTGCCCAGCCGATCATACTTAAAACGTAAAGCGGCTGGTGTTTTTGGCTACGCAAACCGCGGTACAGACGGATCGCTTCTTCGAGCCGACCGCGGTTCAACCCATCAACCAAATCAAAAATGCTGTTCTGAAAAGTTGGCTCTACCAACTGCTCTATCGAATCAGAGCTGATTTTGGGCTCAAAACTAACTAATTTAGTTAGTTCGTTTGATAACCGCCACTGATCGGTGCCAGTTTTTTGAATTAAAAGCTGCGCGGTCGGCATATCAATCTGGCCGCCAAGCTTTATGGCGGTTTGCTGTACCCAGGTGGTCAACTTGCTTGGCATAAGCTCGGTAAATTTAATGGTCTTAGTCAGATTTTTAAGGCTTTTGAAAGCTTTGGTGCGCTCATCTGGCGTGCGCTCGTAAAACACCAAAACTGTGGTTTTGGGCACGCGGTCGAGCTGGCCAAACACGGCAGCTGCCAGTTCAGCATTAGCCAGGATATTTTCGATAATCACGAGCCGATGCTCGCTCAAAAAAGGCAAGCTGGTAATAGCATTTATCACTCGCTCGGCAGCCTCGCTGGTAACTGGCGGCAGAGTTTCAGCGTCGATGCGCTCCAGGCCTAAACCCGCACTATCACTGGCCTGATATCGGTCAATCAATTGTTTTAGTCGATAGCGGCTAGCATAAGTGTTAGGCCCGTAAAAGAAAAGGATCATTACATTAAGTATAGACGACTCGGTGTATCATAAACCTAAATATGCGAACGTTTGAGTTTAGTAAGTTAGTGCGCGATAAAATAGCTGGCAACATCGTTAGAAGCGGTGGCGAGGTGAAGTCACATCAAGTTGACGGAACCGAAAGGCTCGAAGCCTTAAGAGCTAAATTAGCCGAAGAGGTTATGGAACTATCAGCTGATGACCACAATAAGGCCGCAGGTGAGTTGGCCGATATTCAAGAGGTTATATACTGCCTAATCCTGGCGCTTGGCAAAACACCAGAAAAAATCCGCCAAATCCAAATGGACAAAAGCCGAAAATTTGGGTCGTTTGCCAATGGCGACTTTATAGAAACGGTCACGATCGCAGATGACGATCCGTGGATCAAACACTTTGAGGCTAACCCAGACCGCTACCCGGAAATTACCGAAGAGTCAGCTTCTGACAGCTAGGACAAAGGTGCGTTCCACGGCCCGCGACTCTAATTTTGATAATCTCTGTGCCGCAGCGCGGCAAGGCTGGCCATTTTTTCGAAAAACTTTGGCGTAATTTAGGTAGTTACCCTTTTTGCCTTCGTGATTAACATAGTTTCTATCAGTTGAGCCACCTTTTTTAATCGCTAGTGTTAAAACTTCAATTAAACTAGCGAGCAACTTTTGCAACTTTTGGTCACTTAAGTTTTTAACTAGCGTGGCTGGGTGGATTTTGGCAGCGTATAACGATTCATCGGCGTAAATATTGCCAACACCGGCAACCACGGTTTGATCTAGCAGCGCGGCTTTAACGGATGTATTGGCGCGGTGGCGCATACGGACCATGAATTCTTTACTAGTAAAGCTAGCGGAGAGTGGTTCTGGCCCAATCTTCTTGAAAAAGTCAATACTGGGCACTTCGGCAGTTGGCAAAAGTCGCATCCAGCCGAACTTGCGCTGGTCGTTAAAAAATAATTTGCCACTGTCTAGGCTTAGAACTACGCGAGTTGATTTATCCGGCAGCTGGCCAACTAAGCTATCAGTAGGGTGGCCACCGCCAAAACCGACTGATTTACCTCTATAAACTAACTGGCCGGTCATTTTAAGATGAATCACAAGCGAATATTTGGTTGATAGCCCTATGATCAATACCTTGCCACGGCGCGTAACATCAACTACTTTGGCGCCGATTAAATATCTTTGAACATCAGCTTTGGAATTAGGAAACGACTTTGGCCAGTTGTGCGTTTCGCCCCTTACGGTTTTACCCGGCAAAAGCGCGCTAAGCCCAACTCTAATCGTCTCCACTTCAGGTAATTCTGGCATGTTCTAAGTATGCCAGAACGCTTGGGTTAGTGCGTTATTACGATTGGCTTCGTCGGATCTATTGGCTCAGACGCATCTGGATCGGCTGGCGCGTAAACACCTCCACGCCACACATCGAAATCGCCATCGTATTCAGGTTCACCATAGAGCCCGCTACTATGCCGCCAAGGCCCTAGCCAGACCTTTTCTGAGCCATAATGGCCCCTTAATCTAGCAATGTCGCTATTTAGCTCTCGGCCGCCGGCACGATCTTTGGAAAAAAGAGGATATGGAATAATTACATTAAATATCCAAACCATACCTTGTGCAGCTTTTTGTTCTAGCTCAAGTCGGGTACATTCGCTTAAGCGGGCAGATAAAATATTAGGGTTGGTTGTTTTGTCCATGTTTGTTTAGTCGATAAAACTAGTGTTTATATTATAGGCTTAGTTGTAAAGTGGCTGTGCTTGCGCCTAGCTGATTTGCGGCAGAAAATTAGATCGAGGTAAATCAGTATGGACGAATCTTTACCACCAGACGAAAATAGTCTACTTAAGTTAGGCGCTGACCTAGATGCCATTAACCAGCCTGATAGCCAAGCGTGGGAACGTTGGCAAATCGAAAAACGTCAGGATGTGCTGTTCCCGTTTTTGGAAAAGGCTCGCCTTAACTGTGCGATACCGCTAGAGGTAGTGCTTGATACCTCTAAAAAGGTACAGGTGGCTGTGATTGCCGGTTTAGTGGAAGACCCTAGTAGTCCGCGCGACATATCAATCTACTATTTAGAAAATAATTTTTGGCTGGCAGAAAAACCCCATCCGTCTATGCCGGCGATTTTAACCCGAGCCGTTTCGGCTTCAGAATCGGTGGCAGAGGCGGTGTTTGATAATGTTAAAAATGGCTATGACATTTCGGAACTGGCGCCGGTTAATACTTACCGCAATATGTACCCGACAAGACTGACTATACACGCCGGCAAAGACAAGCCAATGACTCGGTTGGTGGTCGGTTTAACCGGCACAGCCGCGCGCAACGAGCTGATGGTACAACATAAAGGCAATCTCGGGTTTCAACTCGGCTACGGCGTAGATTTTGAAGATTTAATAAAGAAAACAGTAATTACTTATCGAAATTTGGCAAGCTTAGCGCCAAGTTCGCAGGCTACGCACCTGGATGATTTCAAAATTTACGCCAGTCTCGGCTCCAGCCGCCGCTGGTACAGCGTCAAACCAACCGAAACCCCACCATATTACCGGCTGAGCGTCGCTAAATAATTACTTTTTGCGCAAAGCGACTGTAAACCACGGCACATTTTCAAAAATTTGCTCATCTAGCTCGGCCACTTCAAAGCCGTTACCGGCCATAGCCTCGATATCTTCTGGCAAATAGTAATAAAATGCGCGCCTACCGTATTCGTTAGCTTTAATTTCGCGGCGGTAGTCACCATGTTTTAGTGAAATATAAAAGATCCCGCCTGTATTCATGGCCGCTTGCGCTTTGGTCAATATTTTTTTGACTTCAACGTGATCTAGATGCAAAAGCGAGGCAAAGGCAAACACAATATCCACCCCGCCAACTGGGAATTCGTAGCCGGCGATATCGCTAACACCAAACCTACCGTCTGGATTGACGGTCTGGGCAATTTCGATCATTTTACGTGAGATATCAATGCCAACATAGCGGCCAGTGTGTTCTAAGATGGCGGCGACTTCGCGGCCCGAACCGCAGCCAAGTTCTACTACTAGCGGATTTTCCTTATTCCCCAGATACTCAAAAGCCATGTCAACGTCTTTAATACGTCCTTCAGGGCGCAGACTCTGGTAGCGAGTGGCTAAAATTTCCGCGTTGGCATCATAGGCCGCTGCCGTAAACCGCCGCTCCTCAATTGTCGGGCTTGCCTCCCAGGGTTTATCTGACTCCACATCTAAAACCTGTCAGAGAACAAGGAACTATGCAAGCACAAGGATTATAGATCGCCCCAGGTGGTGCCGCTTTTGACGTCGACATCGAGCTTAACCGGCAGTTTGTAGATATTTTCCATAATGTCTTTCAGCAGCTTGCCGACTTGATCGGCCTTGGCTTTGGGGCACTCCACCAAAATTGAGTCGTGGATCTGCAGGATCATCATGCAGTCTTTATCTAACTTTTGATCGATTTTGATCATGGCCATCTTCATTAGGTCGGCTTCGGTACCTTGCATTGGCATATTCACAGCCGCCCGTTCGGCGGCGGCCCGCACCACCCAATTGGCCGAGTGCACATCTGGCGTGGGGCGGCGGCGGCCAAACATCGTTTCCACATAGCCATCTATTTGGGCTTTGTGTTTCAGGCTTTCTAGGTAGGCCAGTAGTTTGCTGCGGTGGGCAAAGTATTTTTCTATAAAACCCTTGGATGCTTCGTAACTCATACCAGTAGCTTGGCTCAGTCCATGCGGACTTAAGCCGTAGAGCACACCAAAATTAACAGTTTTGGCGGCCCGGCGCTGTTCGCTTGTTACCATTTCGATATCATCTAGATCATAAATCTCCGCCGCCGTCATGGCGTGAATATCAATACCCTTATTAAAAGCATGGATCATGTTGGCATCATCAGCCAGCACCGCGGCT
>CAZHVB010000019.1:0-6725 GCA_964535365.1 uncultured Candidatus Saccharibacteria bacterium
AATTTAGTGGTGGGCGTACCCAGTATCTTTGCTAAACGTCAGTTTGAGGAGAAGTTTCACAACTTGATCGTTAAAACCTTACGCCATAACGGGGTACGCGTGGGCAGCCTAGAGTATCGGGTCCAATCGGCCAGTCTCCAACTTGGGTCAACCACTGGACTTGGCACCGAAAGCGTTCAGAGCTCGATTAATCCGCTGGCTACACCGACCATCAGTAGCCTAAACCCGCGCTATCGGTTTGAAACCTTCGTAGTTGGCTCTGGTAACGAACTAGCTTATACTGCCGCCCAAGCCGTTATCCGTCAACTTGGCCAAAAATATAACCCGCTGTTTATTTATGGCGGCGTGGGTTTGGGCAAAACGCATTTAATTCAGGCTGTCGGCACAGCTGTTTTGGGTAGCCAACCCAAGCTCAAGGTTGAGTATGTAACCTGTGAGCGCTTTTTCAAAGAGTTCATAGCCAGTATCTTAGGTAAACGCCCTTTTTCTAATCGCTACCGCCTAGCTGACGTGTTGATTGTTGATGATATGCAGTTTATAGCCGGTAAGGAAAAGGCTCAGGAGGAGTTTTTCCATATCTTTAACACGCTTTACGAGGCCAACAAGCAAATTATTATCTCTAGCGATAAGCCTCCCAAATCCATCCCGACGCTCGAAGATCGCTTACGCTCCCGCTTTGATAGCGGCATGACGGCCGATATCCAGCCACCGGATTATGAAACCCGGGTGGCCATTTTGGAAGCGAAGATTAGCGATGCTAAGCGTACCGTTCCAACCGAAGTAGTAGAGTACCTGGCTACCCACATTGAATCGAATATCCGCGAACTTGAGGGGGCTTTAACCAAGTTGTTTGCCCACTGCGAGATGCGTGGACTGGTGCCGTCACTAGAATTGGTAGAGCAAATGATTAACCCGCCCGCGATTAAAAGCCGGCGCATCAATCCGCAGATTATCATTGATAAAACTTCGCGTTATTTTGGCATCAGCGTTAATGACCTTGTTAGTCCGCGCCGCGACCGACAAATTGCTGAGCCGCGTCAGATTGCCATGTACTTGATGCGGTCCGAGCTCAGCCTTAGTTTCCCGCAGATTGCCAGGCAGGTCGGCCGCAGCGATCACACCACTGCTATTCACTCCGTCTCTAAAATTGAGCACGCCCTACTTAATAACCATTATTTAAGACGAACGGTTTATGAATTAAAGGAGAAACTTTATGTGTAAATAACGAGCAAAAGGGGTGGAAAAGCTGGGGTCGACTAACCACCGATTTTTGACCAATATTAAACTATCTGTCAAAACATCAGAAAATTACTCAGAACCGTTCACAAATAAGCAGGGGTTCTACACAATTTTTAACCAGGTTTTTAAGCTGTTTACTAAAAACTTTTCCGCTAATTTTAACAGAGGTGATTTAACACCATCCGCTGTCACTTTTTCCACTACTAATAATCATCATTACCAGTATTAATAAAAGAAAGAGAAGATAATGAAATTAAGTTGCACTAAAGAAAATTTAAACAAAGCCTTAGCAGCGGTTAGTCGAGTAGTAGGCAGCACTACTACTCTGCCGGTTTTAGCCAATGTGTTGTTAGCGACTGATGGCAACCGACTTAAATTAACCACTACTAATTTAGAAATAGGTATTAATTATTGGGTCGGTGCTAAAGTTAATCAGCCAGGTGGCGTAACCGTACCAGCTCGATTACTAGCAGATTTTATAGCCAACATACCTGATGGCACGGTTGATTTAGAAGTTGATAAAAATAACCTAACTGTTAAAACAGATAACTACCGATCGGTCTTAAATGGTATCGCTGCCGATGAGTTTCCGTCTCTACCTGTAGTAGAAAAGGCTACCAGTCTTAAATTACCAGCCCAGCAACTTAAAGCTGCGCTAGCCCAGGTTACGCTAGTGGCTTCGAGTGACGATACACGGCCGGTTCTAAATGGCGTTTATTTCTATACAGAGGCTGGTAAACTATTTCTAGTAGCGACCGATAGCTACCGGCTAGCTGAAAAAACGGTCGAGCTTGGTAGTCCACCACCCGCGCCGGTCCAGGTTATTATTCCTAGCCGCGTCTTAACGGAGCTCGTCCGGATTGATGATGGCAGTCAGGCGACTATAGAACTGCTGGTTGGTGAAAACCAAATCATGTTTCGGTTTGAGGCGGTTGAGTTAGTATCACGCTTAATCGATGGTCAATTTCCCGATTATCGCAGTCTAATCCCAGCCGATGTGCCTAGCCAAGTTACAATCAGCACCCAAGAGTTCGCCAACCTAGCCAAGGTGGCTGGTCTATTCGCTTATGCCAACGCTGGTAGTGTTAATGTCGAGATCGACCAGAAAGCCAAGTCACTACGCTTAACCTCACTAGCTTCCCAGGTGGGCGAGAACACGTCGGAAGCCAAAGTCAGGGTCCAGGGCGATGGGGCGGCCGTTACCCTAAATTGTCGTTACCTAAGCGAAGCCTTAGGGGTTATCAATGAGGCCGAGGTGGCTTTTGGCATCACCGGCAAAGTTAACCCATGTGTTTTAAGGCCAGTCGACAACAAAGACTACATCCATATCATCATGCCACTTAGGGCCTAAAGTTAAGGCGCCAACCAAAATTAATCATGGCGATCAAAAGTATTCAGCTGTTTAATTTCCGTAACTACCAAGCCAGGCTTTTCGGGCTCGACCCAAACTTAACACTAGTTACAGGCCCTAACGCTAGTGGTAAAACTAACCTTATAGAATCCCTGTTTGTAGCCGCTACTACCCGGTCTTGGCGGGCATCTGATCGTCATCTAATCAGCCATAGCCAACCTAGCTACCGGCTGCTGGCCAAACTCACTAAAGATGTTTTGGTGGTCAGCTTCCAGACCGCGCCGCGACTCAAGCGCCTGTCGGTCAATGGCAAAACCACCAAACCCGAACGTTTTTTGGGCCGACTTAGGGTGGTCTTATTTGAGCCTCAAAGCCTAGAACTTTTAACTGGTAGTCCGCACGACCGACGTGACTGGATTAATCGGGCCCTAGCCCTAACTAGCTCAAGCTACTGGCAAGACCTGACTAGCTACCGACGAGTTTTGGTGCAGCGCAACAGCCTTTTGCGTCAAGGTCGCCGGGCTTCTATCGAAAGCCAGGTCTTTGCTTGGGATGTACCAATGGTAGAATTAGCCAACCGGCTGTATACTGCCCGCCAAAAATTTGTCGAGTTTATCAACCACGACCTGAGCACGCTTTATGCTAAAGTGGCCGGTCAAATTTTACCAACTAGTCTTCACTACCAAACTCAGATTGATAGGGAAAACTACGCTTCAGACTTGATGACAAAACTGGCCACCAACTTAACGGCCGATATAGGCTACGGCGCTACGAGCGTCGGTCCGCACCGTGACGACTTAGTGATTTTGTTCAAGGGTCGGCCGATTAGCCAGATCGGCTCACGCGGCGAGCACCGTTCAGTGGTCTTAGCCCTAAAACTACTAGAACTTAAGTGGCAACAAGCTAGTAAAGGCGAACTGGCGCTACTGCTAGATGACGTCTTTAGTGAACTTGATAAGCGTCGGCGCCAGTTTTTACTTGATCAGGTTGGCGCAGTCCAGACTGTGATCACGGCCACAGATAAAGCCGGCGTTGGCGCCTACCTACCTAAGAGCCACAGCGTCATAAGATTACCAAAACAGAATCTCTAATTGACCCAATTGGTCTAAATTAGTTCGTGTACTGGGTTTAGTAATTAGAAATTAGGAATTCTAGTTTAGCTGTTGCTAAACTGTTAAGTATGCTCGAAGATGTACGGCTTTATCTAAAAAAGAAAGCTCAGGACTTGGATTTGGAAAGAGCCGATGTACTCGTGGCCATTCAAGCCCTGCTTGATAAAAACTATCCCGCCAAAACTAAGGCCAAAAGCTTAAATGAAGGTGTGCTAAAGATCATTACTGCAAGCGCCGCGGTAGCTGGCGAGCTGCGATTGCGCCAGGCCGAGCTAATCAAGCAGTTCACCGAAACTACTACCCGGCCGATCGAGCGGCTGAACATCCAGATCACTGATCTTAGTTAACTGGCGGCGTATAGGTTATTTTGTATTTAGCCGGGTCAAAACCAATTGATTTTATGTAGTTTAGAGCCTCAGACTTGAATTGTTTGAGCTGGGCTTGATACGACGATTCTTGGTCTGGCCGGTTCAGAATCGCATAAAGGGTTACGTTAAGTGTTAAGCTGTTGTCTGTATTAACAGTGTAGTCAATTTTATAGTCGATAGTCTCGTGTGGTAGATACTGTACGATTGGCTGCTGATTTTCCAGGGCGTCAGTTTGGCTGGCGGCTTGCTGTTGGTCGGCAGTTGGCAACTTGGTGGTGTCGATGTAGGTCGCCGTGAAGCTTAACTGAGCTGGCTTGGCGTGTTTACCGCTGATTGATACGGGGTCGCTCAACCTTAAGGTGTAAGTGGTGCCGAGTTGGTAACAGTTGGTTGGCGTAAAGATAAACTGTTTACCACTAATATTAACGCTACCGGCTACAGCCGGATCGATACTAAAGCCGGCAGTTGCTTTGGTGTCGAGCGCTTGGTTGAACTTTAGAGTTATGGCGTGAACCGAGCTAACCTTACCACCATTAGACGGATCACTACTAGTCAACAAAAAATGGGTTTTATAGTACCAAAGGTAAGCTCCACTGCCAGCCACCGCCAAAACCACTAAGCCAATTAACAGCAGTTTTTTCACTTTAACCTCCCCCAGCCTTCCAGCACAGTATAAGAGCGATAGTTCGAGTATGTCCGGGCCGACACGGCGTTGCCTGCATTACCTTCGATGGTGTATAAGGTATTGCTTGCAACCTTTTCGACGATACCAACGTGGTGACCGCCCTCACCGAATAGTTCAAGGAATACGTCCCCGGGCTGTGGTATATCTTTTGTTGAGGCGCGATCAAACCATTGACCATGGGTTTTGAACCAGTCGCGCATGGATAAAGTATACGATATGTCCCAGCCACTCCAGCCACCGGTAAACGGCACCCCAGCCTGGTTATAGACCCAGCTGACAAAGTCGGCACACCATTCCTCGCAGCGGCCTGGCGCCGGTGCTGTAAACTTGTTATTGGTGGGGGGAACGCAGTTACTACCGTCTGGGTTTTCCTTGATGCCAAGTTGGCTGGCCGCAATCGCGACGATTTTGGTACCGGCGGCGCTGCCCGAGGCGCAGGGGATGGAGCCGGTCAGGGCAGCGTAAACCACGAAAGCACCATCACGGTAGTCAATCTGGCCACCAAACAAAACCATATCTTTATGGACACCGTCGAACTCATTCATAACGTAGGCTGAACCCTCGTAGGGTTGGGTCACCGGGTCGAAGCCAAGTTTCTTGGCCTGTTGAGCATAAAAACTGGCGCGGCCGTTCCAGCTGAACATCGTATCTTTAACTTTCTCTGGATCGGCGTTTTCGCCAGTGAATTTACCGCGATGATTAGGCAAGTTGCGATTGACGTAGTCGTTTTGAATCTTGTTGCCAAAAATCACGCTTTCGCGTAAAAACTCGGCTTGGTCGATCGGCCCGGTTGGGTAACCGCCGGTCGTATCTTGGTAAACACCCTGGCCATTAGCTGGTGCCCGATTGGCGGTCAGGCCCGTTTCCTCAAAGTGCACACCGGCAAACAGCTCCCAGGGTACGCCCGTTTTTTGGCTCGCCTGCTGATAAACAGACTTATTCTGGTTAATCGCGCTGATGATAGCTTGCGACAGGCTAATGTTGACCGCCACATCTGAACTACACAGATCAATAGCGGTAGGATCATAAAAAATTGTATCGTTTAGGATGGAGTGCTGGTCGCTATCTGAAATAGCATAAACGTTCGCCGCTGGCGATAGGATAAAGGCCGCTAGCAGTAAATAGATTGACGCCTTTTTAGTGGTTTGGGTTGCATTACCCAAGCTCATTGTTTGCTACCAATCGTATCAAGCCCGCAGCTATCGGTGCTGGTTAGAAAGCATTCAGACGATTGAATAATGGTCTGATCAAACCTACACATATCGGTCAGGCTATTATCGACAGTTTCTTTCTGGTCGGCGCTCGCGCTTGTTAACTTGGTAGTGTTCTGATCGGCAATCTGGGCACACTTTTGGTTAGTCAAGCTCAGAGGATCGCTATTAAGTTCTTGATCGCTAAAACCAAACTGGTTAACGCCGTATAGATCTTGCTGGTCGACTGCCAGGGCTTGGCCACCGCGGCTGGCATTAACCAAGTTCTGGGTGGTTGCGCCAAAGGCTTTGAAAGGCGTCAGCAGACTAGTTGCAAAATTTTTAAAAGCTGCAAGTACTTGGGATTTGCCAACCGGCAGACGGACTAATATTTGACTGACAAATGAATCTGGGTTATCCAAAGAGGCCAGCCGATTCCAAACCGAAGTTTGAGTCAGTTCTTGCGTACGCGTTTGCGCGATCGCAGAATCAATCTGTTTTTCCTGGCCGGTTGATAACAGATGGCCGCCAGACGATTGAAGGTACGAATTAGCTGTCACGTCCGCCCCTGCATCAATGGCGTTAAACAGATTGCCGCCGGTTTCGCTGCCGTCCACTACTGCGCCAAAAGCAAACGACAGAATGTTTTGCATAAAGTTGGCAATGGCTTTGTTGATATCAAAACCGGTTGTAACTTTAACCAGTGAGGCAACGGCTTTTTCAAATAAGTTACCCAGTATGCCTAACGCCCAGTTAGCGCTATTAATAATTTGCTTGACC
>CAZHVB010000020.1:0-6609 GCA_964535365.1 uncultured Candidatus Saccharibacteria bacterium
TCAACCAGCTGAGGGCTATTGTCCAAACTCGACAGCGGTTGGACTAATTTAAGGGCGGCAGCCGCGACCGCCAGTCCCACCCGTTTGGTACCCCAGTCGATCGCTAAAATTTTCACTGTCCGGTTGGTACTTTAATTTGAATCGTAACTTTAGATGGGTTATTGGGCACATGGGTCACCCAGAAAGGCGATAGTGACACGGTAGCATTATTAACATTGGCGTAATTCTCTATCAACTGGGCGGCTTCGCCGGCTTTTTTACCAGCCAGCTGGTTTCTGAGCTGATCTAAATTAATATCTGGCCCCAACAGCGCTGTGGTTTCAATATGAAATATCTGGGCGGTTTTAGACGGGCTTGATTTAAGCGTAATTTTGGCCTGAGCCAAGCCTTCATCTACTACTCCCAGACCCTGCTTGTTTTGACCGTTAGCCTGGGCTTGTTCGATTTGCTTCATTAGGCTAGTCAAATCGCCTTTTTTAACCCCGGACTCGCTGTAGTCCACCTCTAGGGTTAGGGTGGCAGTTGTAGCCTCCTTACCAACCGCTGGCGCGCTAGTGCTTTGTTTAACTGTTTCTTTATAAGAATCGTTAAGCACAAATAGATCGGCGCTAAACTGCCCGGCCAGTTCTTTCTTGACCGAATCCTGATTGCCATCAAGCAGGTTCTTTTGAGCCGCATTGATGTCTAACTGCTGCACAACTGTTTGTAGCTTATCGGTGCCCGCACTGGCGGACCCCGAAGCACTGACGTCCGACCGCCCCGTGACCGTAAAGTCGGTACCATCCTCAGTGTTATAGCTTGACCCACCTTTTTGAGCGGTAATCGGTGTATCGCTCGTCGATTCATAGTTTATGCACCCCCCACTAATATCTTTAAAGACAAAGCTGGTATCTGACTGGGTTATATAAGTTAGATTGTTGGCCACTAGATTTGTCCCCGCAGGAACATCGCTGGGAGTGTCAGGAGTGCTGCAATTTTGGGCTGCCATGGTAACCTTACCGCTGGCCTTATTGCCATTATTTTGTTGGCCGGTGGCCGCAAAAGTGGCCGTGAAGGTTTTATTAACCTGTTCGGTTGTAGCTGGCAGAACCTTATTATTATTATCTGGATTGGAAGCCTTGGTATCGGCCGTGAAATCAAAGCTGGTGGCCAGTGGCGCCGTTACACCTTCAATCACAATGTTGGCCTTTGGCAGGCTAAAAAACAGCCACCAGATCAAAAAACCAAAACCAACAATGCCTAACACTATTAAGACAACGCGTTTTTTAAAAAGATCAAAATTAGGAATCCCGCGGCGTTTTTTAGTCCCTGACTCGGTCTGATCGGTCGGTTTGGCTTTGCCTTCAGAGGCGGCTGTAATAGCAGCTGCGCCCGCAGCCGAAGCTAGCTCGGGACCAGCTGGTTTTTCGGTAGACTTAGCCTCGGTCGGTTTGGCAAGCTCATCCAAGGCTTCGCCTTCAATTACATCGCTTGGAATAGCTGGTGGCTTAGACTGCTCTGATTTAGGCACCACGGCTTCGACCCGCAAATTGGCCGCTGTTAAGATATCAAGTCGGCTGGCAATTTTATTAATGGCGGCATCTTCGGTTACTAAAATCGGTCTTTTATGGCTAGTGGCTGCGGCTTTTTTTAATAACTTTAAGTTAACAGCACTTTGTAGCACCGTAGACCGCTTGGGCACCACTAAGGCCACCTCTTCATTATCGGCCTTGGTCAGCTGACCAATAATAGAAGTAATGTCGTCTTCAACGTCTAAATAAATGGTGCTGCGTGTGATATCTGGCATAGCCTAGACTTGCATGGCTCGGTTAAGTCGGTTCAAAAGCGTTTGCTTTAAACCACCACTCATTATGGCGTCCAACCCGACGTTTAACAAACCCATTGGCGTTATATACGAGTAATCTTTAACCTCGCCGGTTTTATCAGTTACCTTATCGACTTGGTCTGGGGTAATATAAGCTAAACTAACTGATTTACTAAATGGCAAATCAGCCCGCCAACCATCGGTTTTAAGAGCGTCCAAAAGCTGCGGTAGACCAGCACCGCCGCCGCACAACAAAATTTTACTGGGCAATTGATCCACGTTTTCAAATTCGCTCAAAGCTAATTCTACCCCCGAAAGCCAAACTTGAACCGTCGGTGCAATCGCATTAGTAACTTTTTCTTTTTGGTCGGCTTTTACGGCGTCGTGGCTGAAATCCAGTTTTAATTTTTCTGCCGCTTCAAAATTTTTGCCCAAAGCCTGGGCAATAGCATTGGTAAAGCTGCGGCCACCGATACCAAACATTTTAGTACCTTCGACGCCGCCGTCATGGACTAATGCCAGATCAGTGGTACCACCGCCAACATCCATAAAAACAGCGCTAAATGCTTCGCTCATATCTACCCCAACCGATTTGGCCACGGCGTATGGCTCAGCCGCTACGCTTAGTAAATTTAGATCCAAATCGTAAACTACCCGCTCTATAGCGCCGATATGCACCATTGGCGCAAAGGCAGTGAACAACTGGACGCTAACGTCTTTACCCTGAAAACCAAGCGGATTATTAACCTTATAGCCATCAATAAAAACGTTAACGATCGCGGCGTTGACCAACTTGATCTCAACGTCTTGTACGCCCGATTCCCAGGCCAGCTGTGCCCGTGCCCTTTCTAACGCCCGACTCTGGACTTTTTCCACTATCTGCTCTAGTTCTGGCATTTCAATTGGCTTACGCGCTTCGGGACGGCGATATTTAATAGTAGTGGTTTCGCCCTTAACGAGCTCACCCGCCACGCCCACAACCACGTCTTTGGATGTGACGTCAGCCATATTTTCGGCTTGGTTAAGGGCTTGGTCGCAGGTATCCACCACACCACCAATATCGGCAATGGCGCCGGAATGCATGTCGCTCAGCCGCTGATGGGCTCGGCCTACCCCAATAATTTCGATTTTTGTGCGTTCGCCCTCGCCCGCCACCTTGCCAACCAAGGCTTTGACATACTCTGTGCCAATGTCCAGCGCTGTAACGTAGCGCTCGGTTGGTTTATTTTTATTCAGGGCAGAATTAAGAGTTGATTTTAACTTGTCTAAAACCATAGGCGTCATTTATTACCTTATCATAACTGATAGATCGCTGACAGCTTGAAGGTAATCTGGCTTAGCCTATATAAAACAATCGCTGGTCACCAAATGTTTCAATCTGGTGATGCTACTGAATTAATTCAGTAGCATCATTGCAGAACGGCTTTGATGCGCCGCACGCCGGCTGATGAGCTTTCTTCTTTGACGATTTTGAACTGCTTGCCGCCTTCGGCCAGCTGGCCAGTGTGCTGTACGTGCGGCCCACCGCAAATTTCGAAACTAAAGCGATCTTTGCCTTCGCCAATACCATAAACTTTCACTTTATCACCGTAGCGATCGCGAAAAGCGCCATAAGCACCTTTGGATAAAGCTTCCTTGGTAGCCATTTCTTCAAACTGCACCGGTAGATCTTCGGCAATTTTTTGGTTTACGATAGCTTCCACTTTTTTAATTTCCTCATCTGTTAGTTTGGCCGGATGACTAAAATCAAACCGAATGCGTTCGTCTGTTATGTTCGCACCACGCTGAACTACCTGATCACCCAAAACTTCTTTAAGTGCTCGATACATAAGATGTGTAGCGGTATGATACTTAGTGGTCATCTGCGAATGATCGGCTAAGCCACCCTTAAACATGCCCTTCGCGGCTGTCCGGCTACGTTCTCTTTGCTCTTCCAGTAGATCCGCAAACTGGCGTCGAACTTCATTACTAATAGCTACATTATGTTTTGAAGCTTCCTCCTCTATTAGTTCCAGAGGAAATCCAAATGTATCGTAAAGCGAAAATAGATCTTGTGCTGTTGCCGCTTTTTTGTACTCAACTTTTCCTCGATCCGAGCTGTTAAACTCTTCTGAGTTATAAACTAAACCAATTGATACTGGGTTTGCCATTATCTTATTGAAGACCCTTAGTCCTTTTTTAAGAGTTTGCCGGAATACTTTTTCTTCTTTATCAAGCACAGCTGCGATTTCGGTTTCGTGTTTTTTGATATCCACATATGACTTGGCATAAATATCGGCAACCACTGGTACAAGCTGGCTAAGCAGATTTTGCTCCAAGCCTAAATCTAGACCATGGCGCACTGCGCGCCGTACTAAGCGCCGCAGCACATAACCCTGGGTTTTATTCGAGGGCACGACGCCATCGTGCGCCAAAAAGACGGCTGCGCGTAGATGATCGGCTATCACGCGTTTGGCTTCCACATGATCTTTGTACTTTTTACCACTTAAAGTTTCTAACTTTTCGACGATCGGCCAAATAATATCTATTTTAAAGATATCTGAGTCATCGTTAACCGCGGCGGCCAGCCGTTCCAAGCCGCCACCAAAATCAACGTTTTTCTGTGGTAGTTCCATAAATTCGCCTTTATCGGTTTTGATGTACTGCATAAATACCGAGTTGCCGATTTCTAGAAAGCGCCCGCAATCGCAGTTTGGATGGCAGGCTTGGCCATACTTAGGATCGTGCTTAGTGCCAAAGTCGTAAAAAACTTCGCTGTCTGGCCCGCCGGGCTCGCCAGCCGGCATTTTATCTGGCGTACCAATACGGCTCCACCAGTTTTTAGCCGCGTCGTAATAAAAAATGCGATCGTCGTTTTTTATGCCAATCTTGGCCGCGTTTTCCATGGCGCCAAATTCGCTAATTTCAGCTTGAACTCCAGCTTTTTGGAATAACCCCTGCCAAATTTCGGCCGCTTCGCTATCTTTTGGAATATTATGTGTCGGGTCGCCAGCAAAAACAGTGACATATAGTTTTTTAGGATCGAGTTTGAGTTCGCTAGTTAAAAATTCCCAAAACCAAGGCAGCTGTTCTGCCTTAAAATAACTGCCCAGGCCCCAATTACCTAACATTTCAAAAAAAGTGGTATGGCGATTATCACCAACGGCTTCAATATCTTCGGCGCGAAAGCTGGGCTGTGAATCAACTAACTTATCGCCAGCCGGATGGGTTCGCCCCAAAAGATATGGCAAAAGCGGCTGCATACCGGAACCGGTAAACAGCGTAGTTGGATCGTTTTGCGGCACCAATTTAGCCGGTGGAATGGACTTATGCCCCCGCTTTTCAAAAAAACTGATATATTTTTCGCGAATTTGATCTGCGGTCATTAGCTTTTATTGTATGGCGCGGCTTAGGTTAGGGCAATCACGCCGCCGCCAAGTATTAGGTCGCCGTCATAAACCACAGCCGATTGACCAGGCGTAATAGCCCGCTCCGATTCTTCGAGGCTAACTCTGTATTCATCTTTTTGTGGCTTGATGGAGCCATTGATTAGACGGCCGCCGTAGCGGCAGCGGATTTGATAAGTTTTGCTGGTTTTAGGCTTTTGATTGATCCAGTGTGGTTCGGCCAACATAAACTTTGATCGATACAGCTCATCAGCAGCGGGATCGTTAGTAACAAAGAGCGTATTGGTTTTTATGTCTTTCCCAACCACGTAGTACGGCAGACCGCCGCCAACGCTTAAACCGTGCCGCTGGCCGATAGTGTAGAAAAAGACACCTTCGTGCTTGCCCACAACTTTGCCAGCGAGTGTTTTGATGGGGCCGGTTTTAGGTTTAATGTATTCGCCCAAAAAATCGCGGATTGATACCTCGCCGATAAAGCAAATGCCCTGCGAATCGGGTTTATCGGCGGTCGGCAAATCAAATTTGTGGGCTAACAGCCTGACTTCTGTTTTGGTTAAATCGCCCAGGGGCATTAAAGTTAGCCGCAAGGCCTTACCGGTTACACGACACAAAAAGTAGGTTTGATCTTTTGACTGGTCGCGAGCCATAAATAGCTCACCGTCTTTTACCTGCCCGTAGTGGCCAGTGGCAATCAGGTCGGCGCCATCATCTAGGGCTGATTGTAAAAACAACTTAAACTTGATCTCTTGGTTGCACATAATATCCGGGTTGGGCGTAAAACCAGCCCGATATTCATTAATCATGTAATCAACTACTAGCTGTTTATACTTTTTTTGAAAATCAAAAATTTTAAATGGTATATTAAGCTTGGCGGCTACACTCTGGGCGTCATTTAGGTCATCACGCCAGGGGCAACTAAAACCCAGCACATCCTTGGTCCAATTTTTCATGTAAACGCCCACGACCTTAAAGCCCTGGCGGGTTAGCAAAGCTGCCGCGACAGAGCTATCTACCCCACCACTCATACCCACATAAACCGTTTTGCGCATAACGTATTATTATCTAATTTTTAGGCTGAGTTCGTCAAAAGCTAAGTGCGTTGGGCCACCAGCGTGAAAGCTGTCCTGATCAACTCGCCGCTGGTGACATACCAACCATATGGCGAAAGCCACCACCAGCGCCAACTCCAGCTCTTATCGCTGGCTGGTTGATTAATGATTTGCACATCGGGTCCTAGCTGAGCCTGGAATTCCAAGCTCGCGCGCCGTTGGTGGTAAGGCGAGGTCACTAAAATGATGCGTTTTTGATCAAGGACTTTAACAATGGCCGATACATCAGTGGCATTTTGATGGGTAGTTTTGGCCTGGTCTTCGACAGTTATGACATCGGACGGTACACCCTGCCCAATAGCAATCGAGC
>CAZHVB010000021.1:0-6364 GCA_964535365.1 uncultured Candidatus Saccharibacteria bacterium
GGTCTAAAGTTAAAGCGTTGAGTGCGTGAAATAATGGTGTCTGGCAACTTGGCTGGTTCAGTGGTGGCCAGAATAAAAATGGCGTGGGCTGGTGGTTCTTCCAGGGTCTTTAACAGCGCGTTAAAAGCCTCGGTGGTTAACATATGGACTTCATCAATGATATAGACCTTGTACTTAGCGCTGGTTGGTACGGACTGGATTTTGTCGCGTAAATCGCGGATTTCATCAATCCGACGGTTGCTGGCAGCATCAATCTCAATGATATCAAGATGGCCATTAGCCTCAGCCGGTTTTAAGCCGTTGAGCCGACGCGCCAAAATCCGCGCCGCTGTGGTCTTACCAACGCCTCTTGGGCCGGCAAACAGATAGGCATGCGCGATGCGCCCAGCTTTAAGAGCATTTTCCAGGCTAGCCGTGATGTGGGCTTGGCCGATTAACTCATTAAAATCACTACTTCTGTACTTACGATACAGCACAAGCGGTGCCACCTTATCTGTCATAACTTTACATATTATGACTGAGCGGTTGGCTAAATTCTAGCTTGTCAGGTTACGAAGACGAGATAGCAGCTTCGATGGCGGCCCACTCAGCCGTATCGTCTTCGGGCACTACTACCGTGACCTGATCGCCCGGTTGAGCTTTAAAATAGGTCACACTCGCAAGCAGCACACGGTACTCTTTACCCTCAACTTCCACATAATAATGGCCGTTCTTTTGGGTTAAATTGCCAATCACTTTCTTGCGTGGTACCGGCCCAATTTGCTTATAAATAAAGGTACCGTCATCGGCGATAGTCAACTTCAAAATGTCACCCTGGACTAGTTTTGACTTGGAGGCGTAATTAGCTGGCACCGGATAGGTTTTACCATCTGGGCCAATCATATTTTGGCCATCGAACACGCCTTCAATTACCTTACCGATTGGCGGGGCAGTTTTATCGCTGTCGTCCTCGTCTTCGCCAACCAAACTAATCAATAGTTCTTTGGCAGCAGCAAGGCTAGTCTCAGCTTCGGTGAGTAGGTGACGCAGTCGCTTTATTTGTTTGTCTGCGATTTCGGCCACTTTTGTTTTCCCTTTCAAATCGCGGGTTTTAGTTTATGTCTAAAAACGTAGAATAAAGCTCCCTAGACTTTATCTTCGCCACTGTCATGGTAGCATTCTTAGTCAAAATGGTCAAAAAATTTATACGCTCGCCCATGCCAAGACAAAGACGTCTACGCAGCTACCTATAAATTTATACTAACTTGGGTGTGTAAATGTTTTATTACTGAAGTTCGACGCCAGCGCCAGCCTCTTCCAGTTTCTTTTTGGCGGCCTCGGCTTCGTCTTTAGCCACATTTTCTTTAACGATTTTAGGTGCGCTATCAACAATGGCTTTACTTTCAGCTAAGCCCAGGCCACTGATTTCGCGCACAGCCTTGATGACCTCAATTTTCTTTTCCCCTGCCTCTTTTAGAAACACTGTGAATTCTTTTTTAGCTTCCTCGCCCGCCCCACCGGCTTCAGCTCCTGCGGCGACCGGTGCCATTGCCATAGCTACTGGCGCCGCGGCTGAAACGCCGAACCGATCCTCTAGTGTTTTAACTAGATTGCTCAGTTCTAGCACGCTCATTTGTTCAATCTCTTCAACCAGTTTTTTGAACTTAGCCGGCACTGCTTTGGGCTTGGCTTTGGCTTCGGATTTGCTTTCTGCAGCTTCTGGTTCGGTCTTTTGGGTAGACTCCTCTGCCTTAGCTTCGGCCTGGGCTTCGGTTTTTGATTCGGCTGCTTCAGCTGGTTTATCTACTTTGGTTTCAGCGTCGCCTTTTGCTACATCGTCTTTTTCGGTTGGTTTTTTATCCTTATCTTCGTCGGCCATGATTTCCTCCTTTAGCCACTTCTAGCTTCGTAAATCGCGTTAATTACATAGACTAAATTATTAATGCTGCCCTGCAAAATTCGAGCGAAACCAGTTATCGGCGCTGCCAAAGTGCCAACCAGCTGGCCAAGCAACTGCTGCTTACTGGGTAGGTTAGCCAATTGCTGTATTTGATCGACTGCTAGCATGACACCTTCGGTCGAAATGCCACCTTTAATTTCAAGCGCCGGGTGGGTTTTGGCGAACCTAGCTACTACCTGCGCTACTGTTATCTCGTCTCCAAAGCCGAAAGCTAGAGCCATCGGCCCGTCAAAGGCGGCTTTATCAACGTCTGTGAACGGTTTGTACTGGCTGACAGCGAGCTTGATTAAACTGTTTTTAACCACGCGCAGACTGCTGGCTTGCGCCTTTAGATCGCTACGTAGAGCCTGCATATCAGCAACTGTCAAACCCTTGTAGTCAACTAGTAAGGTCAACTGGCTTTTCTCAAAGTTAGTCATGAGCTCGGCCACTTGCTGTTCTTTGGTTGCACGCGATATTGCCATTTTGTCCCTTAAATTAAAAAATCTTTGGCCGTTTCACCAAAGACATACAAAAAATAGGTTCTTGTACCTCGGTAGCTTTCTTAATTCCTAGATAAACTAGGGACGCTACTGTCTTTGGTAAGCGTAGGTTAAAGCTTAGTATAGACAATCTTACACTGTCAACCCCTAAAAATGCTATAATCAAGCTATGGTCAGATTGCCAAACGTCGGTGAAATCAGGCGCCTACGCGAGCGGGTAAAGCAGCTGGAAGATCAAGCCACCAAAGACCCTTTGACTGGGCTACTGAATCGTCGTGGGTTATTCGAGCAATTGGAACCGCTAGTGCAAGAGGTGCAGTGGTACCTAAAGCAGCCCGAGCACCCCACCCGCCAATACGTAGTCATCAGAGCGCTGTCATTATTAATGATCGATCTAGATAATTTCAAAAAGATTAACGATCAGTACGGCCATCCCACTGGCGATAAAGTTTTAATCCGGGCGGCGCAGCTTCTGCGCGATCAAACTCGGCTGATTGATTTAATTGCTCGGGTGGGTGGCGAGGAAATCGTGGTGGTACTGGTTGGCGCACCCCAGGAAGAAGCACTAAAAATTGCCGAAAAGCTACGCGCCACAATTGCCGAAGCGCCAGTTCAACATGGTGATAAATATATAAAATATACGGCTAGCTTTGGCGTCGTCTCGTTAGAGCCCAAAACCTCAGCCGATAAGCTATTACTTGCAGCAGATAAAGCTCTTTACCAAGCTAAAGCCGCTGGCCGCAACCGCGTCTCAACCGCCTAACTCAATATATGTCGAGGTTTCATAAATATTAACAGAGGCGCCCACTCTAACATTTGGCACATAAGTACGGTTTTAGTCATAAACAATTTGACGTGAGGTTTTATATAGTATCGTGTATAGTTATTAAAAAGGGGTACTATGGGCATAGAAAGCCATGTCGAGCCAGTCGAGTACGAGAGTGATAGAAAGCCTGATTGGCAATATCACGAGTTACTAGATCGGATCTTAACTAGTGGTCGAAGAAGCGAATCGGGTATGGATGAAGAAATGTTAAAAATTACCGGCCATCCAATGCGATTTGATCTTCGCAACGGATTCCCAATGATAACGGAGCGGGACTTGACTGCCTCAATGAATCAAGACCCAGCTGAGTATAGGCCTGATCTTAGTCATCGAAATTTTAAAATGTCTGCTCGGCAAGGTCTAGCTGAAATTATCGCTTTTATTAACGGGGCTCGAACACTTAAGGAGCTTGAAAGTTATGGTTGCAAATACTGGGCTCCGTGGGTCACTGAAGAAAAAACGGCAAAGCGCGGACTTGAACCTGGCAATCTGGGACGCGGGTCATACGGAGTAGCGTTCCATGATTTTCCAATGGCTAACGGAGGAACCTTCAACCAAATTCAAGCGGTTTATGAACAGATTAAGTTTCGTCCTGAATTACTGACGCATTACGTAACACCATACATACCCTACGAGACTATTAGACTCGAAGGTCACCAGCAAGGAGTAGTTGTCGTCCCTTGCCATGGCTTAATTCGATTTGAAGTTGACACTTTTACGGGAGAGATGGATATAAGCCACGTGCAACGTAGTGCCGATGTACCCGTTGGATTACCGTTCAATATGATCCACTATGCAGCGTTGCTGGCGATGATGGCACAGGTTACTGGATACAAACCCAGGGAGATAATTTATTACGTAGATAGTGGACAGATCTATAAAAGGCATTATGAGATAGTGCCAGAGCTGCTCGCTCGAGATCCCAAACCATTCGCCAAACTTCACTTGGACCCAAGAGTTACCAATATTTTTGATTTTCGAGTAGAGCACTTTTCTATCTCTGAGTATGATGCCCATCCACCAATAAAAATGGGCGGCACGCCAATATAGTTATGGCTGAAGAACTGAAATTAATCGTTGCCTACGACAATCATGGGTTAATTGGCTCGCAAGGCGAGCTACCCTGGCATCTGCCAGCAGACCTTAAGCACTTTAAGGAGTTAACGACTGGGAATACAGTGATTATGGGACGAAAGACGTATCAATCAATCAAAAATAGACTCGGAGGGTCACTTCCTAATCGGCTCAATGTCGTCCTAACAAGGCAGCTAGGTTTGGAAATTGAGGGTTGCGAAGTAGTTAACTCGTTGGATGATGCTATGGAGATAGCATCAAAAAACGGTGACGTCTTTGTTATTGGCGGAGCCCAAATATACCATTTAGCAATGCCCGTAGCGGATAAGCTACTAGTTACTCAGATTGATGCAGAATTTGATGGCGATGTCTACTTCCCAGCAGTAGCTGAGGATGAATGGCTCGAAACTTCTAGAGAAGACCACGTAGCCAACGAGGAGAACCCATTTAATTATAGCTTTGTAGAGTATGAACGAATCAGATAAACCAACCAGCACTGATAAGATTTACTTAGAACATGCCCGAACTGACGAACAGCGGGCAGATATGGAAAATATAGCTAGGCGCGACATCTGTTTTATGTGCGCAGAAAACATCCCTGAATTCTACGAAGCAAGAGGCGGCTTGGTTGAAGAGGGTGAATATTCCTATTTGGTTAGAAACGGCTATCCCTATGAGAACACCGAATGGCACTTGATGGCTATACCGAAGCAACACGTTGAACATCTATCAGATCTTAGTGACGGTTTTATACTGGAAGCATTTGGATATTTTAGGAAGCTTGAGCGGGACCTTGAAATCACTGGGGGTGCAGTGGCTATGCGGTTTGGCAATCCGGCTGAAACAGGCGCCACCGCTCACCATTTCCATATACACTTTATTGTTCCATCAAAGCAGATCGGCCCTGATGACAAGCCCGTTCGCTTTAGGATGAGCCCAAAATTTCCTAGTTGATAATCACCTTTCTGGATACGGAACTGCTTCTGGCCCGACGGTCCGAGCTTGATCTGTATCGATGCGTACGATCTCTACACCCGCATCTTTCAGTACCGATACTCCGTCTACCATTGCATAGCCTGAAACATAATAGATCGATTTTATACCTGTTCGGGCAATCAGCTTAGCGCACGGTGGGCACGGAAAGGTGTCAACAAAAATTGAGGTGCCCTCAAGTGGTATGCCTTTTTTCGCCGCTGTACCAATCATAATTGCTTCGGCGTGTTCATCAGTACTTAGCTCAACACCTACTCCACGCTTGAGAGTGGCTCGCACATCTCCGTCTATCCAAGGCGAATACTCGGTTGGTAGATGCGTATTGTGAGCGGAAAAAAGCGCCTCATCGCCGTAGACTATCGCCGCTCCTACCCTCCTCCAAATATTGGAACTTTTGCTAGCTTCTGCAAACAACAAACTGATGACTTTGTCTTCTCTTTCGCTAGCCTTAACCACGCGATCTGGTTCTATATCAACATTAACGGGTGCATTACTTCGATCCCAGCGTAAAAAAGCCGGCTCAAACTTTACCTCATTTTGTGCAAAATATCTCTCCATTAGCACATGTGAAATATCGTCATGTGGCATGGTAATCTTGGGATATTTTTCTGCAACTGTGCTCAAAGCGGCCTTACCCAGCAATCTTACTGTAGGAAATATTGCCACCGCTTCGATCAGCCAATACGCTTCGTCGGGGCTGAGAGCTCGAATGTCTTTTCTTAAGTAGTCAAAATCTCCCAGAACATCGTTGTCTAAAATGAGCATATCTGCCGCAGGGTGTCTGCTAAACATATCCAAGTAGCCGCGCTGTATTACTGGAATGTAAGCAATTAGTGCCTCAGTGTTTGTTTTATCCATCTTCTAAAAGTTTATTTATAAGGTTACCTATGAGATCGGGCATCTCGCGTTTTAACCTGCTAGCAAAATCGACATGCAATCTTCGAATCCTCGCCGTAGTTGAGGTCTCTGCCTGCGGAGGCAGAACCACAACCCTACCGCAATATTCTTGCAGGGCTTCAATCTCCTCTGGGGTATAGGTCTCTTGGGTTG
>CAZHVB010000022.1:0-6325 GCA_964535365.1 uncultured Candidatus Saccharibacteria bacterium
CCATGCTTTTGCTAAAAAAGTTAGGAGCTTCAACCGAAGAGCAGACAGCCGGACTTTTACACGATGTAGCTCATACCGCTTTTTCGCACGTTGGCGATTGGGTTTTTGGTGATCAGCGTAACGAATCTTATCACGATAACTTCCACAACGGCTTTGTTAGTCGCAGTGGCATTTTAGAGATCCTTGATCGGCATAGTATCGATCAAACAGCAGCGCTTGATATCAAGTCGTTCACTTTACTTGAGCAACCAATGCCGGCGGTTTGTGCCGACCGTCTGGATTTTGCTTTACGTGAAGCTAACATCTGGGTTGACCCCACTATCGCTAATCGGGTTTTAGCGGTTACCGTAGTTGCACAAGGTCAAATAGTGTTTACCGACCAAACAGTTGCCCGCGAGTTCGCCGAGGCATATTTGCGTTTACAGCAAGAACATTGGGGCGGCCCGGAAGCAAATTTGCGCTTTAAGTTGCTGTCTAACGCGTTAAAAATTGCAATTCGAGCTAGGCTACTGGATCCCTCAGACCTTTACCAAACAGACGACGAGCTAGTTGGTAAGCTTGAAGCAATGAATGATATGAGGATAGACGCAATCATCGGTGCATTAAAAGGTAAGCTTGAATTCGAATTGAACGATCAGCACTACGACTGGGTGCTTAGGAAGAAATTTCGACACGTTGATCCGTTGGTGACTAGTGCCTTTGGTATTTCAACGCTAACCGAAATCGATCAAGAATTTGCCAGGACGTTGCAGGCGGCACGTATACGTAATTATAAAGGTCTTATGGTACGTCTTCTGAACCTACCGCCAGAACTACTGGTAGAACTTAACTAGTAAAAGTTTACTAGTGTAAAATTGATAGCAATGACCGCTTCTAAACCAAGTGCCAAAACCAAACCGCTGGGGCTGACTGGCTACATTTCTAATCCTTTCACCGTCTTTATTAATAGTTTTAAGCTGCTGTTTAAGCTAAACGCCAACACGTTTTTGGGTTTGTTCATCGTCACTATGACCTCTGTTTTGCTAACCAGCTCACTGGTCTTGGGAGGAGTGAGTGGGCAACTTAGCGTACCGGTGCGGCTAGGGCTGATTTTGCTTGGAGCACTGGGGGCGGTTTGGATTGTGATTCTACTGGCTGCCCTAACTTACTATTCACTTGCAACAGTGCGTGGTCAGTCGGTTAAGCTTGTCACAGTTATCAAACTGGGCTATCAAAAAGCGGCCGGCTATTTTGCTTTAGTAATTCTAGTTAGCGTTTTAACTATCATTGGGCTGGTGGCGCTAATCATACCGGGGCTGCTGTTTATCTATTGGTTTATCTTTGCGCCCTATATCTATCTAGATCAAGACGTGGGCGTGATCCAGGCGCTACGCGCTAGCCGCAAGCTAGTTCGGGCTCAGGGCGGCGAAGTGCTAGGGCTGCTCGGTGCCGGCGGTTTGCTTGCTATCCCTAGCATTGTGCCCCTGTTGGGGTTGATCTATCAGATTGTGTTTTACGGCGGCTGGTATGTAGCCTGGGCTTACCGCTACGATAGCGGTACCAAACTCTTAACATCAGCTGCCAAGAAACCGTCAACTGACAGGGTTAATTACTGGGCGATTGCTTTGGGACTGATTTTGGTGGGGCTGGTGCTGGCCGGCAGTATTGCTGCCGCCATTACGGCTAAGCGCTAGGGAAGAGCGCTTAGAAGCGCGGTTTGATTGGCTTCCAGGTTAATTAAAAGCTGTTTTAGATCGCTGCGGCTAGTAGCAGTTTCGGTCTGTTTAATGACGTTGATATTGTTTGTTAGTAAATCATGAACCGCTGATCGGTATTGATCGTCGTAAGCTTGGCCGCTGGCCGCTAGTTTTAATTGATCTAGTTCAGTGAAGTCTTTGGGGGCAGCCGGCAGTTTTTTATGGTAACGCTGTTGGTAGTAAGCGGCTAGAGAAACGTTATTGCTGATAACTACATTAGTAAGGTTGGCGGCTGCAATTTGCAGGTTATAATCACTTAAGTTATCGGCCGCGTCCAGGCTTAGGTTTATTAGTTTATAGTTGGCAGCTACTATGGTGTCTAGCTGCGGCTTGAGCTGATCTTTGCCAACCGATCTAGCCAGCACCAGTAAAGTTAGTAAACCTAAAAAACCGCCGATGATCAAAACTAGTTTACGCATAGCTTAAGTATCAAAGATTAGCGTCGTTGTATCAAGCTTGTGCTTGCTAATGGGTCTATAAAGTGATCAAATCTGAATGATGGAAAAGATCGAAATTATCACTTCATATGCTAGGTTGGAAAACTACTTTGAGCAAGCCTACTCACTTGCCGTCGATGGTGAGCTGGATAGTGATAGATTAGGGACAGATGGGAACGGTGAATATCTGGTAATGATAGGGCCCTTGGGCGAGGAAGTGACGGTGTACCGTTCGACACTTGATGCAGAGGGGGTTCAAGCCAGTTGCTTTGATATCGATATACCATATGAGGTGGTTGACGAAGAAGGCACGCCCCATGACGAAGATTACCTTCGCCATTTTCAGATTGATGAGCAGGAAGAAATCTACGAAGTAATTCGCAGCCGCCGCGGTCGTAGTAATCGATTCCGACCGCTCAGAGGTGGTGAAAAAGCCGATATTCTTGCTATCATCAGCGGCTTGGAATTATAGAAGCCTAGTTTACTGGCTAGTAATCGCTAACGGCGTTCAAGTAGATGTAAAGTTTGTTTCCGAACTCTATAGCTCCTTTTTTAATTGAGGTCTGCAATGTACCTTTCGCTATGCCTCTCCAGAAAGACTGGTATAAAGGCATTTCAGCCTGGCTGAGTGTCCAAACTACATGGTCGTTTTGGCCCCGGCATCTACTTAGCAGAACCGTTAACGAGAAACCAACTCGTTCGAGCCAGTCCCACAATTCTGGTACGTCGAAGCCCAATTGATCCAACTTTTCAACAAAAGCTGTTCGAAATGATAAATCTTCTCTTACAAAACGAGTTAACGATTCGGCCGTTAGAGCCTCCCCCATAGCCTCGGCTATATCTTCTGGGTTGGCGAAACCCAAGAAACCCAACAGGTTTTGGCCGGGATAATCTTCGGGTCCTAAGTCGCTACCCAGTTCCTTAAAATGCAAAGTTCTATCGCGATCAGTCGAGTGAGCTATAGGCGCTGGTCTTTCCATAAACTGATTATCGGCGATCAGTATACTAATTGTAAGTCAGCCGCTTTTGACTACGTATAAGGTCTATAGCCTATACTTAGAGAATGGATAATGTGGAGGAAATTAAGCAGCGGCTAGATGTGAGTGAAGTGCTAGCAAGCTACATCCAGCTTAAACCGGCCGGGCGTAATTTTCGGGCACTGTGTCCGTTTCACCACGAAAAAACCGCCAGCTTTGTGGTTAGTGATGGAAAAGGTATTTGGCACTGTTTTGGCTGTGGTGAAGGTGGTGACATTTTTGAGTTTGTGATGAAGATGGAGGGCTTGGATTTTCGCCAAGCGCTGGAGCTGCTAGCTAATAGAGCAGGCGTTAACCTGGAGCCAGCTCAAACTAGCGGTGTTTCGGTGCGAAAAAAGCAGCGTCTAACAGATGTGCTCAGCCAGGCCAATCGCTACTTCCAGGCGGTTTTAGCCCGTACCAAACCAGCCCAAACCTACTTGGCAAAACGCGGCTTTAGCACCAAAACGATTCAAGCTTTCGGCTTTGGTTATGCTCCGGCTGATGGTATATCGATGTCTAAGGCTCTGCGTAGTCGCGGTATTACTGATGCCGAGCTGAGCCAAGCCGGTTTAATTCGCGCTACCAAACCGGCCCGCGATTTATTCAGGGCTCGTTTGATGATTCCGCTAGCCGATAGCCAGGGCAAAATCGTTGGTTTTACCGGTCGGGTGCTAGACGACAGCTTACCCAAATACCTAAATACACCCCAAACCCTGCTATTTGATAAAGGGCGGTTGTTATTTGGTCTGTTTCAGGCTAAAGAAGCGATTCGTAAAAGTGACGAAGCTGTGATTGTTGAAGGGCATCTGGATGTGGTGGCTAGCCACCAGGCCGGTATTAATCAAGTAGTGGCCAGCGGCGGTACGGCCCTAACCATTTATCAGCTTAAACAATTAGCTAGACTAGCTAAAACCATTAAATTGGCGCTCGATCAGGACGCTGCCGGTGTAGTGGCCACTGAGCGCGCCATTGCGTTAGCCCAAGCTGGCGGGGCGGCCTTATACATTGTTAATTTAGCAGGTGCTAAAGATCCTGATGAGTTACTGCGCCAAAAAGACGGACCCAAAAACTGGCAAGCGGCCATAAAACAAGCTGCCTATGTTATGGATTGGCTGATAGATAGCCTAATCAAGCAGTACGATTTAACGGCCGCCCAGGGCAAAAAACAGTTAACCGACCGCGTGATGCAAACCTTATCTAGACTTGCCGACCCGGTCGAAAAAGATCACTACATTCAAAAATTGGCTAAGCTGGTAGAAGTTAGCCCGCAGGTGATCCGTCAAAAACTGGCCCAAAAGGCCACTCCCAAATCAGAGCTGCCAGTTCGAAGCGCAGTTTACCAAGCGCCGGCTCATAAGGGTGAAGGTGCGGCTGTGGAGGATGCGCTTTTGAGCCTGGTAGTCAGCTTTGCCGATACACGCACTAGTTTACAAGATATTGACCCCAGCCAGTTTGAGCGGCCCGACTATCAGGCGCTGGTGGACTATATGAAAAAACAACTAGACGCCAAACTAACCGATCGTTTGCCTAAAGTTTTGCAAGATTATGCCAATACTGTTAAAATATTGTTATTAAGAGGCGAAGAAGGTTATCAAACCTGGGCGTCGTTAGATCGCAGGATCGAAGCTTTTAGCTTGGCCGCCCGCCTACAAAACATCGCAATTCACAAACAGCTAGAGCAAATTAATCAGGCGATTAAACAAGCCGAGACCATAGGCAATCTTAAGCTTAAAACCGATCTATTGCGCCAGTTTCGTGATTTAGCCCGCAAATAAAACCAGCTGAAATTTGTATATTATAAGGAGTAATTGATGGTTAAAAAAACTAAGATTGATCAGCGCCTGCCAGAAGCCAACGATAGCCCCTTAGCCGATAAAGCCAAAAAACTGGTTCAAAAAGGCCAGCGCCAGGGCTATATCGACTATAAAGAAATCGTGGCCGCAATTCCTGAAATTGACGATAACATTGATGTTTTAGATCAGTTGCATAGCGACCTATTAGAACACGGCGTAGAGATTATTAATCAAAAAGGCAGCATTTGGGATAGCGAGGAGACCGAAGAACCCGAAGAAGACGAGCAGTATCTATCCGATATTGTCGATGATTCAGTGCGCTTATATCTACGCGAAATCGGCAAAATCCCGTTGTTAACCGGCCCGGAAGAAATCACACTGGCCCGCCGCGTGCGTCGTGGCGATAAGCGAGCTAAAGATAAAATGGCCGAGGCCAACATGCGCCTGGTCGTCTCGATTGCTAAGCGTTATGTGGGGCGCGGTCTTGATCTATTGGACTTAATTCAAGAGGGTAACACTGGGCTTTTACGCGCAGTGGAAAAATTTGACCCCGACAAAGGCTTTAAGTTTTCAACTTATGCCACCTGGTGGATTCGCCAGGCGATTACCCGCGCGATTGCCGACCAAGCGCGCGTGATCCGCATTCCAGTACACATGGTAGAAACCATCAATAAATTACTGCGCACTCAGCGCAAACTAACCCAGGAACTCGGCCGCGAGCCAACCAACGAGGAACTGGCTAAGGAACTGGAAATTGAGCCTGAAAAAATCGACCACATTATGCGTATCAAACAAGATATCAGCTCGCTCGATGCGCCGGTGCGTGATGACGAGGAAGATTCAACCTTAGAGCAGTTTATTGTTGACGAAGATACCAAAAGCCCCGAGGAAGCTGCCACTCAGCAACTACTTAAGGAACACGTGAATGACATGCTGCGTACCCTAACTCCGCGCGAGCAAAAGATTTTGAAAATGCGCTTTGGGCTAGAAGACGGCCGCACCCATACCCTAGAGGAAGTCGGTCAGGAATTCGGCGTGACGCGCGAACGTATTCGCCAGATCGAGGCCAAAGCTTTGGCTAAACTACGCCGCAGCCGCGAATCAAAAGCCCTGCGCGATTACTTACGCTAAGCCAATGAACGAGGCGATTGATCCGATTACGCTTGAACTGGCGCCTGACGCCACTCAAGCTACTGAGCTTTTAGCCTATCAGGCTCAAGTGCGCGCCTATTTGATCGGCGAGCGCGCAAACGCACCCGATATTCGTAGCCTAACAGAAGCCAGGGCTACTCAAGTTGTTCTTAAAGGCCTAGCCGACACTAAGCTGCCTAAGGAGATTG
>CAZHVB010000023.1:0-1808 GCA_964535365.1 uncultured Candidatus Saccharibacteria bacterium
TACGTCCATGCCAACTAGGGCCAAAAAGCCAAGTGCCAGTGCCTCAAACCAATTCCAAGGCAAAGGCCGCTTAAGGTAAGCAGCTGAGATATCGGCTTTCTTAAGCTCAGAAGAAGCGTTTGACATCAAAAATACTAATTAAAACAGCTAGACCAAGCAGCACCACAAAACCGATAGCGTGCACGGCTGTTTCGAGCTTGGGCGATAACGGCTTTTTAAGCGTGCGAAACAGGCCAATTAAAGCTAGCCGGCCACCATCCAAAGCTGGCAAAGGCAAAGTGTTGATCACAGCAAGCGACACCGAAATGATGATAATCAAAAACACCACGTAACTTAAACCTAAGCGGCTAGAACCCTGCAACAGCGCAAATATGCCAACTGGCCCGACTGCGCTTTGGACGGCTGGTGCCGTTGTACCCTGGCTAGCAAGACCGGAAATTAGGCTAAATAAGCCAACAACCGTTAACCAGATTAGCTGCAAGGTTAAAACCGCCGCCACAATCGGTGCCGCCCAGGTGTAGCGCACGCTAGAGGCGTCAAACGGCGCAATACCCAATATCCCCTGACCGCTATCATTTTTGGCCAGCACAACTGATTTGGTTTGACTAGCACCGCTATGTGTAAAGCTGACGCTAATAGCTTCGCCTGGGTGGCTATGAGTAAAATCGGATAGCTGCTGGCCGTTTTCAACCGTTTGGCCATCGACCGCCGATATGTAGTCGCCGCTGGTTAGCCCAATCTGGCTAGCCGGACTGCCACCTTCGACCACAGCTACCACCACCTTTCTAGTTTGACTATGCTGATCGATGCCAAGGCTAAACTGGCCAGGAATCAACCTAGGTAAACCGGTTAAGGCCAGGGTAGTTAGTAAAACAAAAGCTGCCACCACGTTCATGGCTACCCCGGCCATTAGAATTTTAGTTTTAGTTTTGAAACGGGCGGCACCAAAACTGCGTGGCCGCTTATCGGCCGTCGACTCTCCCTTTAGTTTTACAAAACCGCCTAGCGGAATCAGGTTGAGCGAATAAAGTGTTTTGCCCTTACCAAACTTTTTGGCCAAAAGCCGCGGTGGAAAGCCAAAACCGAACTCTTCTACCGTCACACCGTTACTTCGGGCTACCCTGAAATGGCCGTATTCGTGCACAATCACCAAAAGTGCAAATAAAATAATTCCAACGACGATCACGCTTTTAAGTATCGCAGCTTTCGGCGTACACAGGCAAGCTTAAAGCTTAACGACGCGGCCGCGGTCGATTAAGACTTCGGCAGGTTTAGGGCGCAAGTTGTAATTTGAGCTCATGGCATAACCAGCCGAGCCAGCATTCATAATCGCCACAATATCACCTTCTACGGTCGCCTTGGCAAAGGCACGGTCGCGCGCCAAAACGTCGCCGGCTTCACATAAGTTACCGGCGATAGTAACTATTTCTGCTTCTCCGCCTAGCTTACTGGTGTTCACAATTTCATGGTACGCATCGTACAAAATCGGCCGAACCAAATGATTAAAACCGGTGTTTAAGCCCACAAATTTCTTATAGGGTGTTTGTTTTATATCAGTTACTTTAGCTAAAAGTACGCCGGCTTCGGCCACCAGGTAGCGGCCGGGTTCAAGCACGAGTTTAATTTTTTGATCGCGTCTATCAGCCAAGGCCTTTACTATAGTCGCTAACTCTTTACCAAAAGCGTTGATATTAAGTGGCGTTTCGCCTGGTTGATATGGCACGCCCAGCCCGCCACCGAAGTCGAGAATTGTAACCGCTGGCAATGATTCGGCGGTTTTAATTAAAGCTTCAGCGGCTGTTAAAAGC
>CAZHVB010000023.1:1818-2751 GCA_964535365.1 uncultured Candidatus Saccharibacteria bacterium
AAAAGCACGTGGGCGTCAAGAATGTTCGAACCGATATGCTGCTGCAAACCGGTAATTTTTAGTTTATAGCGATCGGCAATTTCGCGCGCCTGACCTAGCTGCGTTATGTCAATGCCAAACTTACTGTTTGGGCCACCGGTAATAACGTGGCGGTGGTGGCCGGCGCCAATACCTTGATTAACCCGGAGCGATACCGACCCACCGGGCCGATACTGGCCGTACCATTCAAGCTGGTTTAATGAGTCCAAATTAATAGTCGCCCCACTGTTAATTACAAAACGCAGTTCGGCTTGATCAATATAACCACAGGTAAAAATAATATCGGCGGGTGCAAAACCCAAATTTAGAGCTTGCTCTACCTCGCCACGGCTAACGCACTCAATACCCGAACCTAAAGTTTGCAACAATTTTAAGATCTTCGGATTTTCGTTCACTTTGCACGAATAATGGATCGATAGTGGTGAGTAAGGAATCGCCTCGATCAGTTTTTGATATTGGCCGCGGATTTTATCGCCGCCATAAACATAAAGTGGCGTCCCAAATTTTTTAGCTAACCCGCTAGCGGTTACACCGCCAATTAACAGTTCGCTCTGGCTAGATTTAATCACTGCATATGTGTTTTAGGTTTGGGTTTATCAAAACGCACCTGGTGGCGGGCGTGTAAAATTGAGCCAACCAAAACGGCGACGGTACCAGCAGCGCCAAGGGCTAACACAACTTTAGTCCGATTCCTTGGGTCGCGGATAATCTCGGCAATGTCTTTTATCCAAACAGTTTTATGCTTACCCGTCTCGTCTTGAATCCTCATCGCAGCAGTTTTATAAATTGGATCATGACGCATGGCTTCTAACTCGTCTGTTACGGTATCCGCTTCGACACCGGGATTCTCACCGTGGTTGGCCTGGTTTTCGTAAGGATAGATCGGAAGAGCAA
>CAZHVB010000023.1:2761-6266 GCA_964535365.1 uncultured Candidatus Saccharibacteria bacterium
AGGATCAATTTCCGGCTGTGACTGGCCGTCCATTTTCTACTTGCCAAAACGGCGTTGGCGGGAGGAAAAAAAGTTAAGCGCCATATCAAAATCGGCTTCGCTAAAATCTGGCCAAAATCTGTCTGGTAGTACTAGAATTTCAGCGTACACGCTTTCCCAGGGTAAAAAACCGCTTAAGCGATGCTCGCTAGTGCGAATTACCAAATCCACATCGCGCATACCGACAGTGGACAGCGATTGACCAAAAGTTTGTTCATTAACTTCATCGGGCTCAACCTTAAGCGCGATTAACCTTTTGGCTGCCGCCAAAATATCGGCTCGGCCGCCGTAATTAAAGCAAAAATTAACCACGGCCCGGTCGTTATGTTTGGTCTGGCTAGTGGCTTTGTCTATCATCTGCAAAATATCGGCCGATACGCCACTACGAAAACCGGCAAATCGAACGCGAATATCTTCTTTGTCTAGCTTTGCTAGCTCGCGTTTGAAGGCGCCACGGAATAGGTCCATTAAATAACTGACTTCGGTTTTTGAGCGCCGCCAGTTTTCGGTCGAAAAGACGTAAAAAGAGAGTTCTTTGACACCGGCCTTGACGGCATGGCGAATGATTTTTCGCATCGCTATAAACCCCGCGCGGTGACCTTCGAAAGTTGGCAGGCCATGGGCTTTGGCCCAGCGTCGATTGCCGTCCATAATAAACGCCACGTGCTTTGGCAAAGTGGTTTTTGCGCTAGACTTAGGGGCAACGATAGTTTTGGGTTGAGCCATAGTTTTATATTTCGCGCAAATCAGCCCGCTTTTTATCGGCCATGGCCTCAATCCGTTCCCGCAAGCCATCGATTCGACTGGTGATTTCCTTATCGACTAAAAGGTAATCATCCTCGCTGATTTCTTTAGTTTTTTCCATTTGTTTGGCCTCGTTTAAAACCTCGTGGCGGATATTGCGTAAGCTAATATAGCAGTTCTCCACTTTCTCGCCTACTTGTTTGATTAACTGTTCACGACTTTCGGCAGTTAGTGGCGGCACATTTATATGCAGGGCTTTGCCATCACTAATTGGATTAAAACCAAGCGACTGAGTTTCGCGAATGGCCTTCTCGATTGGCTGCAAGGTAGTGGGATCCCAGGGAGCGACGGTTAGACTTTTGCCATCAGGGGCGCTGATGCTAGCTAGTTGTTTAACGGCCATTAGCTTGCCGCCGTAAACTTCGGCTTCGATTTCTTCCACTAGCCCAGGCACGGCACGGCCGGTGCGAATAGCCTTTAGTTCATCGGTCAAAAAATCCAAGGCTTTGGCAAGTTTGGGCGCGGCTTGATTAACTAACTCATGTACCATCTTTAGTTTCCTCCCAGCTCAAAGCGGGCCATGCGGCTAATCACGATTTTCTCGCCCAGTTTGGCTGTTAGGGCGGCGAGCTCATCACTAACCGTGATGGCCGAATCCTTGATGGTTGGCTGATCTACTAGACAAACCTCGGCAAAAAATTTGGCTAACTTACCTTCAATCACCTTGGCCTGCACGGCTTTTGGTTTAGTTTTGAGCTCCTGATCGGCTAAATAAACCGCTTTTTCTTTGGCAATAACGCTAGCTGGCACATCAGACTGGCCGATGTAACTTGGGTTGGTCGCAACAATCTGCATCACACTATCGTGCACAAAAGCTTTAAAATCGTCGGTGCGGGCCACAAAATCGGTTTCGCAGTTGACCTCAATAATAGCAGCTACGCGGCCCATGTGAATATAGCCATCAACCAGCCCGGCTTTGGCTTCTTTATCGACTCGTTTAGCAGCTAAGCTTGCGCCAGTGGCGCGCAAAATTACCACTGCTTTAGCCATATCACCCTTGGCCTGTTCTAGTGCCGCCTTAAGACTGGCCATACTGGCGCCAGTTTGGGAGCGCAGCTTTTTGATGTCTTCGATGCTGGTTGTCATTTACTTATCTTGGCTTTAGATTTAGGCGACGGTTTAGGTGCTGATTCAGTGGCTACTTTTCTAACTAGGCTCGCGCCGTGTTTGGCCGCTTCGGCCACTAAATTACTAATCAAGGCTACGCTGCTAACAGCATCGTCATTAGCCGGAATCGGGTGTGTTACTAGGCTGGGGTCGCTGTTGGTATCAACAATGCCGATGACCGGAATACTAAGGCGATTCGCCTCTCTAACTGCAATCTGATCGGTAATGACATCGGCGCAAAACAAAGCCCCCGGTAGATCGGTCATGGTCTTTAGGCCGCCGTAAAGCACGTTTAGTTTGGCCATTTCAACTTTAACTTCACCTAGTTCGCGTTTACTGTAAGTTTCAGCCAATTTACCAGAAGCAAAGTTTTCTTCTAGCTCTCTTAAATGTTTGACGCGCTTAGAAATGGTGGCAAAGTTGGTTAAAGTACCACCAAACCAGCGTTCTGTAACATAGGGCATAGTGCACGCTTGAGCGGCCGCTTTAACTGGCTCTTTAAGGTGGCGCTTGGTGGCCACAAATAGGATTTGCTTATTGTGGGCTGTAACTTCGGCTATAAAGTTTAGGGCTTCAGCCAGTTTATCGGCTGTTTTAAATAGGTCAATAATATAGATGCCACCACGGCTGGTATAAATATAGGGTCGCATTTTTGGGTTCCAGTGGCTGACTTTGTGACCAAAATGCGCCCCGGCTTTTAATAGGTCGCGGACATCAATCGTACTAGTTTTACTCAAATTCTGTAATCCTTCCTCGTTGCGGATAACTGACCAGCCTAAGACTGGAGGATCACTGTCACCCGCTGTTTATTCGACTGGTTTATAAGATAGCAAAGCTTAAATCTAAGTGCAACTACTAATTGCCCTTAGACTCAGGTGTTTTGACTATATCAATATGTTCTTGGCTAAGCTCGCTTTGGCTTTTTAGGCCGGCCTGAAATTCGGGCGGGATTTCAACGGTGATGACGCTATTGGCCTCAACCATAGCTGGATCCTTGCTGCCATCTGCCAGGCGTTCTGCTACCCAGTAATCAACCAGCGGTAAAATATTAACACCAGGCTTTAATACGCGGTGCGCAATCCTATCCAAGCCATCGCCTGGCTCGACAAATATTTGCACTACTTCATTACGATTCGATCCAAACGGCTCGTGGCTGTCTGGATCGTGTGAATTTGCCAGCTCCCTTGCTCCAACAAATAGTACTGTGCTGGTTAAGGCCAGCGCGCCCACTCGGCGCCATAGCCTAGCTTCTCGGCGATATGACTCAGACCGCCTTTTTGCCTCCTGTCGTGAGCGGTGGTATTTGACCTCTTGATCGTAAATGGTTTTTGTGTCATTAGATGTTTTCATTGTCAGTTATAGTAGCATAAAAGGCTACATAAGTCAATTTTAGGCTTGCACTCCACTCCTATCATTACCTATAATAACAAGGCTATGAAAAAGGGGCTGCATCCAGAGTGGAAAGAAACGACCGTTAAGTGTAACAGCTGCGGCACGACTTTCAAGACGCACTCGACCGTTAGTGAAATCACGGTCGAGATCTGTAGCCATTGCC
>CAZHVB010000024.1:0-6181 GCA_964535365.1 uncultured Candidatus Saccharibacteria bacterium
TACAGCTGAGTGCATAGCCCTAGTCGGTTCCCCGGCGGCGCGCAGTGGATGTTCAATAGCTTGTTCGACTCGGTCGATCTTTTGTTTTTTATTAGCAATTTGGCCGCGCAAATGATCGACATACAAGCGGTAACCCTCGTCGGTTGGCACCCTGCCGGCACTAGTGTGTGGCTGGACGATAAACCCAAGTCGTTCTAGTTCTACCATTTCGGCTCGGATAGTAGCCGGCGAGTAGCCGAATTTTTGACTTAAATTAAGCGAGCCAACCGGATTGGCGGTTTGCACGTAATACTCCACAATCGCTTGTAGAAGTTGCTTTTGGCGGGGGGTCATAGTTGTCCTCTAAAAGATATAAGTTGGCACTCTTGTCTATCTAGTGCTTATGATAAAAGTTTGGCACTCACAAGTCAAGAGTGCTAAATGCCGATCAGCTTCTCGATTTCAGCTACCGCTTGTTCGGGGTGGCCAGCATAATTTATAACAACATGGTCGTATTCTGCTTGACCAGTAGCGATTTCTCTTTGAGCCTCTTTCAACCGCTCATCAATGCCCGCCCTATCATCTATGGCGCGACTGCGCATTCGTTTCTCTAGTTCCTCCAGGCTTTCGGCATTAATAAAAATAAGCATTGTTCTATCTGGGTAAGCTCGTTTAACTGCCAGTCCGCCATCAACGTTAACCTCCATTAAAACCGTTTTTCCTTGCTTTAGGGCATCTTCCAGTGGCTGACGTAGGGTACCAAACAGCGCTCCACGTGCCTCGGCATGCTCAATGAACTCACCGCCCTCAATTTTTGCTTTAAATTCTTGTTTGGAAATAAAATAATGATCTTTACCCTCTTTTTCACCAGGACGAGGCGGGTAGGTAGTAGCCGTTACTACCTGGACCGCATTGGGCAAGTGGGCTAAAAGCATGTTGATCACGGTGTTCTTGCCCGATCCACCGGGTCCAGAAATAATTATGATTTTGGGCTGCATACTCAAACTATAACAAACTTAACTTTTCTTGAGCATGGCCATAAAAGCTTCGGTTGGGATATCGACTTTACCGATTCTTTTCATTTTTTGTTTGCCGGCTTTTTGTTTCTCCCAAAGTTTACGTTTACGCGTAATGTCGCCGCCGTATAAATGAGCTGTCACGTTTTTACCTAATGCCTTGATATCTTCTCGGGCCAAGATTTTGCTGCCAACCGCGGCTTGCAGACTAACCTCAAATAGCTGGCGCGGGATGACCTCTTTTAATTTAGCGATAAACTCGCGCCCCAGTGCCGTAGCTTTACTTCTGGGCACAATCAAGCTAAAACTATCGACTATCTCTCCGGCTACCAGAATATCCAGGCGCGCCAAATCCCCTGGCTTATAACTATCAAGCTCGTAGTTGAACGAGCCGTAGCCACTAGTCAAACTTTTAAGCCGATCGTAAAAATCGGTCAAAACATCGGCTAAAGGAGCCGTAAAATTAACTACTGCGAGCTTAGCATCAAGATAGGTAGTATTACCAACCAGCCCTCGGTTTTGGTTAATCAATTGCAACACGCTACCTAGATAAGCCTTTGGCAAAACAACCTCACCCTTAATCCAGGGTTCCTTGATTTGGCTGATTTTGCTTGGTTCAGGTAATTCAGTAGCACTATGGATGATTTTTTCGCTGCCATTAGTTAGACTAACGTGATATTCGGTCGAGGGATTAGTGACTACCAGGTCTAAGCCATACTCCCGCTCCAGGCGCTGTTTGATAATTTCTAGATGCAGTAGCCCTAAAAAACCCATCCGAAAACCAAAACCAAGCACCGGTGAGTTCTCGGCTTCATATTGTAAAGAGGCATCATTCAACTTTAACCTTAAAACCGCTTGCTTTAAGTCTTTATATTGATCGTTGGATAGCGGAAAAACACCGGCAAAAACAAACGGCTTGACCGGTTTGTAGCCAGCTAGAGCGCCAACATCGCCTGCTGTCTGGTCAGTCAGCGTATCACCCACACCAGCCTGTTCGATCGACTTAAGGTTTGTAACTACGTAACCAATCTCGCCGCAGCCTAGCTCTGCTTGCGGTGTAAAATCTGGTGCAAAATAGCCAACCTCAAGACTGGTAACTGCGGTTTTGGTAGCAATTAGACCCAGGTTCTGCTTCGATTTAAGGCTGCCATCTACCACCCTGATAAATAGCACTACGCCGCGGTACTCATCATAAATTGAATCAAACACTAGCGCCCGTAAGGTTTTAGCCGGCTCACCGCTCGGTGGCGGTAGCTTAGACACAACCGTGTCGAGTAGCTGTTCGACGCCAGCGCCGGTTTTAGCCGACACCAAAAGTACATCTGACTTACTACAATCCAGCAAGCCGCAAATTTCTCGACGAGTCTCTTCTATCTGGGCAGCCGCTAGATCAATCTTATTAATCACCGGGATAATAGTCAGGCCAGCTTCAAGTGCCATATAAAGATTGTTGATGGTTTGAGCCTGAACGCCTTTAGTGGCGTCAACCACTAAAATTGCACCTTCGCAAGCCGCCAGCGACCGTGATACCTCATAAGTAAAATCAACGTGGCCTGGTGTATCAATCAGATTAAGAGTGACGTTTTGCCAGTGCATGCGAACTGGTTGAAGTTTGATGGTAATACCACGCTCCCGTTCTAAGTCCATTCGATCCAACAACTGTTCGCGCATATCCTGCGGCTGAATAGTACCGGTTAGCTCTAAAAATCTATCAGCCAGTGTAGACTTACCGTGATCAATATGGGCAATGATACAGAAATTACGAATTTTCTGTGGCATCATATTACTTACTAGTTACTACTTATTTAATTTAATTGGTTTATACATAAATTTAAGCAAACGATCCACCACCAACTCGGATTCCTTGAGGCGCACCCACCAACCAGCCAAGATATAGATGAAAATGGTGACGAATACAATTGCGGCGAACTTTGGCGCCAACGTGAAGAATCCGGTTTCGCCGCTGATTAAAGGCAGCACAAACCGCACCAGCAAGTAGGCAGCAGATGTGGCTAGAAAAGCCGCGAACACAATCCTGGCAATATTACTGAAGGTCCCTGGATGAGTTAGGCGACCCAGGCGATGGCGCAGGATAAGTAGTAGCGCCGAAACCTCTAGCACCGCCACTACCGACTCGGCCATAGCTAGCCCCCTGATGCCGAATAGATGCGAAAAGATTATGGCTGTAATTACATTAATCACCAGCGCCCCCAAGCTAGTGTAAAGCGGAGTTTTAGTATCTTGATAAGCATAAAAAACCCGCGCCACAAGTGGCATTGTGGCTTGGAAAACAATAGCGAAACCAAACCAGCCCAGAACACTAGCTGTGGTTGGACCAGCAAAACCAAATAATATCCGCACAATGTAACCCCGCATAATTACAGCAAACCCGGCGGCTGGCACAACAAACCAAAGCACAATCTGCATCGTATTTACCAGTTGCCGCTTGACTGCATCGGTCCGCTTACCAGCGGCCCTTTCGGCAATTTGCGGGAAGGCGGCCGTTGCAATCGTGCTACCAACCAGCGTAATGGGCAGATTTTTGAGGTTAAAGGCATATTGATAGGCTGCAATACTGCCAATCGCCAACCCCGAGGCAATCGCCCGTTCAATCACCGCACTAAGCTGTGCCACGCCTTCGTCAATTGAGCGCGGCACCATCAGCCGCAAAACTTGCTTAAACCCGCCGTGTTGCCAATAAATCTTAAACTGGTAAGTAAAACCCAGCCCAGCCAGCCCGAACTGTTGAACCACCATTTGCAAACCAGCCCCGATCACAGCCCCAATCGCCACGCCGTAAATGCCAAAGTGGTGGCTGAGGCCTAAAACGCCGATGATAATACCGATGTTGTAAATGACTGGCGCTAGCGCATAAAAAAAGAAACGGCCAAAAGCCTGTTGCATGGCCGCAGCAACACTGGAAATGGAGAACAAAAAGGGATTGATAGCCAAGATGCGGGTTAGTTCAACTGCGATATGATGGCGCGTTGGATCAAACTTTGGTGCCACCAGCCACATTAATGGGCTCGCAAACACAAAAATTAAAATACTGCCAATAAAAGTTGCTAGTGCCAAAAAATTAACGACACTGGAGGATAACTCCCAGGCCGATTGGCGGTTATGATTAACTAGCCTATCAGTTAGAACCGGGATAAACGTCACGGCCAAAGCGCCGGTCACAAGTAGTGTAAACAGTAAGTCTGGCACTGAAAAGGCCGCAAAATAAGCATCAAGCGTACCGCCGATACCAAAGTGAGCCGCTAATAGACGATCGCGAATCAAGCCTAAAAGGCCGCTGGCAAAATACGAGCTGGCTAAAAGCAGCGCCGCAGTGCTGATTTTAATATTGCGATTAGCCCTTGAAATAACTTTATTGATCATAAACTTTCCGCTTGATCAATTATAACTGAGCTGGCTGGTTTAAGCGCGAAAAAACTAAGCTGCGGCGAGCCTTGGTAATTTGGCACCGGCTAGAATCTGTTTTATAGCGTCTTCTTCGAGCGTTTCCTGTTTCAGGAGTGTCTGCGCCAAATGGTCTAGAAGACCGCGGTTATGTTCTATGACAGAGCGAGCTTTTTCAGTCGCTTGCTTAATTAAGTGTTCTACTTCCTGGTCGATCACCTCGGCGGTAGCTTCGGAATAGTTTTTGGAATGAACGAAATCGCGGTCAAACAGAAACGACTGCTCTTCTGAATCTAGAAACTGGTTAGGTAGCTTATGGCTCATGCCGTACTTAACCACCATGTCTCTTGCAATCTGTGTAGCTTTACGCAAGTCGTTGCTGGCACCAGTCGTAATGTTATCTTCCCCGTAAATCACCGATTCGGCCACTCTACCACCCATCGCCATCGCCATCACGTCTTTGAATTCGGCTAGTGATTGGTAGCGTCGATCCTCCACTGGTAGGCTCCAGGTGATACCGCCGGTAGCGCCGCGCGACACAATCGTTACTTTATGAACCGGATCGGCATTGGGCAACACATGGCCAACTAGGGCATGACCGCCTTCGTGATAGGCCGTTAATTCTTTTTCTTTGGCGGTCATGACCAGGCTTTTACGCTCTGGGCCGATCGCCACTTTTTCAAAAGCTTCCTCAAGAGCCTGGTGGTTAATCTCTTTGTGGTTACGGCGCGCAGCCAAAATAGCGGCTTCATTCGTCACGTTGGCTAAATCCGCCCCGCTCATGCCGGCTGTTTTAGCCGCCAGATTATCCAGTTTTAGATCGTCGCCAAGTGGTTTATTACGCAAATGAACTTTCAAAATCGCCAGGCGGTCTTTACGATCAGGCAAATCTAATATGACTTGGCGGTCAAAGCGGCCAGGTCGAAGCAAAGCTGGATCCAACACGTCTGGCCGGTTAGTGGCGGCCAGCACAATCACGTTAGTGCCTGGTTCAAAACCGTCCATTTCAACCAAGATCTGGTTAAGCGTTTGTTCACGTTCATCGTGACCGCCGCCCAAGCCACTGCCGCGGCGCCGACCAACCGCGTCAATTTCATCAATAAAGACAATGCAGGGGGCGTTCTTTTTAGCTTTCATAAATAGATCACGTACCCTAGAAGCGCCAACGCCTACGAACATTTCCACAAATTCAGACGCCGAAATATTGAAAAACGGTACCCGCGCTTCACCGGCTACTGCCCGCGCCAACAGAGTCTTGCCAGTTCCTGGTGCACCAACCATCAATACTCCCTTTGGAATCCGGGCGCCAAGGTTAATGAACTTACGCGGGTTCTTCAAAAACTCCACGATCTCTTCTAGCTCTTCCTTGGCCTCAGCCGAACCAGCTACATCGGCAAACGTGGTTCTGGTTTGGCCTTCTTCGCTGCCAAAAACTCTGGCCTTACTTTTACCAAAGCCAAGTGCCTGTTGGCTTGAACCTTGGGCCTGGCGCATCATGAAGTAGAAAAAACCCATAATCAAAAGGATGGGTAGTAGGCTAACCGCAAACAGATCAACCCAGTGGCTAGCCCCACCGCTGGGGTTTTTAACATCAATCTCAACATCGGATGGTTTAATACCGTAACTGGTTAGGCTAACGGTTGGGTCTTCTTTAAAGGCCACCAGCTGGGGCGAGGCTTGGTCTTTTAAAGTAGCCGTGATTTTATTGCCGTCTACTTCGATCTTGCTAACTTCGTGATTTTGAACCTTCTGCACCACCTCCGATAGTGATACTTGCTGGGTTT
>CAZHVB010000025.1:0-6141 GCA_964535365.1 uncultured Candidatus Saccharibacteria bacterium
AAACTTGGTGAATAGCTTTGGCATTTCCTCGGACTTTATACCGATACCAGTATCAGACACACTAACCACAGCCCGGCCATCAAGCACCCGACACTCAAACTTAATACTACCTTTTTCGGGCGTGAACTTAATAGCGTTATCAAGCAGGTTCCAGATAGCGTTCCTGATCATAAACTTGTTGATATTGACTTGATAGCTGCCGTGCTCAATGGAGCTTTCGAAGCTAATAAATTTCTTGGCAGCAATTTTGGCGTACTCAGTGGCAAGATCGGTGGCCATATCGGCTAAGCGCACGTTCTCACGGTTGCCAATCGGTCGGCCAGCTTCAACCTGGGAGATAGTCAGAATATCTTCGGTGAAAGCTTTAAGCTCACTGCTGCCGCTTTTGATGGCTTCAAGCGCACGCTTTAAGTCAGCGGGTTTTTTGGCGAGCTCAGCTAAATCTAGATTACCATCGATAATAGTTAACGGTGTTCTAAGGTTGTGCGAAGCAATGATTAAAAACTCGCTTTTCAGTTGATCGATCTCGCGCAGTTTGCGAATGTCGTCTTTCAACGAATCGGTCATTTTATTAACAGCCTGTGCTAAATCGCCCACCTCGTCTTCGCGCTCGAGTTTAATCTGCTGATCAATATTGCCGGCGCTAATTACCAGAGCCTGGCGGCTGACGCGCTGAATCGGATCGATAAAGAAGTAGTTGATCAAGCTGTAGGCAGCAATGAAACTAATGATCAGGCCCACAACCGAGAAAAGCAGTGTCGATACTATCTGGCGGTGAATACTATCTTGAATCGAGGTACTGGAAATATCATAAACGATACTGTAGCGGTGCTGGCCTGAATCCTCGAAGTAAGGAGCAACAACCCGAGCTAAATTACCGGATTTATCATTGATATAAACCGGGTCAAAGGTTGAGGCTGTAGTTTGATCAATGTTCACAGTTGCATTGGCGTTCTGGCTGAACCCCAATTTACCGGCTGTGTCAATTACAGCCACATTACTGATGTTCGGGTTGATATCGGCGAAACTTTGAATCTCTTGCGTAATTCTAATACGTCCCGAATCCATATAAGTTATGAATGTGTCACCAATTGGTTTGGTCGCTAACTGTGCAAACGATCGGGCCTGGTAGGTTAAGCTTGATTTTAACGAGTGGGTGTTAATCGTGATTAAAACCAGACTAACAGCCGTAAACGTGACCAACTGCAGCGCTACTATAAGGACAATAAACCTTGCCCTTATGCCGAAGCGCCGAATCTTCATTCAACTTATGGCAAGTAGACTTTCCAGAAGAAAAAGCCGGATTCGTTGACTGGTAAATCACGTTTGGCAACATATGGACCAGCCAGAGCCGTGGTTTCGGTACGTGTGTACAGTGGTATAGTCGCTACGTCGTCGTTGGCTACTTGCCCAACTTGCTGTAATAGACTAAGGCGCTGGGTGGCATCGAAAGTCTGGTTGGCTTGTTTCAATAAGCTGTCGACTTTATCGCTATGGTATATACCAATTTGCTGCAAAATAGCGCTAAATGAATCCGAACCATCTAGCAGGTCAGGCGCGTACCCTAAGAAGAATAAGTCAGTCTGACCGGCAAGAATCTTGTCAAATACGGCTCCGGTGTCAACGTTAAAGTCTTCTTTAACCGTCACACCAATTTTGGCCAACTGGCTTTTTACGCTGCCGAACATTCCTTTATTAGCGGAGCTGCCATATGTTAGCGTGATTGTAAAACCATTCGGGTAACCAGCATCTTTTAGTAGTTGCTTGGCGCCACTTATATTAATAGCCGGTCGCTTAATAGCTGGGTTAAAGCCAGGAATATCTTGGTTTACTAGTTGATCAATTGGATCGCCAGAAACTCCCTGAGCCTGAATTACCAAACTGGGATCGATTGCCTCATATAGAGCCTGCCGAACTTTAAGCTTAGCCAATGGCGAGCCGGTTTTCAGGCTGTTAATACCCAGAAAGTCTACGTTGGTACTAGCGTATGTTTGTAAGCGTTGGTTTGGCAGGTTGAGTTTGTCAGCAACAAGTAGTGATGAAGCGATATCTATTTGCTGGTTATTGAATGCGGTTACGGCTTTGTCACTATCTATCCTTGTGAATTGGACTTCCTGGGTGTAGACATGGCCGCCGTGATAGCCATCATAGGCAACGAGATCAATCGAATCCGCGGTTGGTTTGGTTCCGGCCTTAACCATATAAGGGCCAGTACCATTAATGGAGTTATCCTTTTTGCTAGATTTGGAGTCGATTACATAAAGGTGGGTCAGACGGTTTAATAGAATTGGATCGGGCTCGGTGGTGGTGATTTTAACTGTGTAGGGATCAACTACGGTGACAGACTTGATGGTAGAACCGAATTCACCTCCGAACACCGTATCTTTGTATTTATCCAGACTAAACTTAACGTCGGCGGCTGTCATGGTGTGGCCGGTGTGGAAGGTTACGCCCTGACGCAGAGTAAATATCCAAGTATTGCTGTCTGGGTTGGTCCAGCTAGTGGCCAATATTGGCACAATTTGGGAAACGTTATTGTAAGCGACCAATGGCTCAAAAATCTGAACATTGACGTAAACTGATCCGTCATTCGGGTCAACGTCTGGATATAGAGTGCTGATTGGGCCATCCGGAACCGATACCCGCAAAAGCGGAATATCGCGCTTAACTACTTGGGTAGGTTGGGTAGTGCTGTTTGAGGTATTGCGAAGGGCTAAATAAGCCACTCCCCCGAGCGCCACCAGCACAACAACAATTATTATCAGCTTCATCCACTTATTCTTTCCCATCCCAGACATCATCTTCGACATCTTAGGTGGCATAACATCACCATCTCCGCCGGGCGTCAAAATTTGAGGCTCGTTCGGCATATTTGGCATAGGTTTTTTATCTAAATCCATTTGTGCTTCTCCTTTACTCTTATGCTTAATTATCAACAAGATTCGCCATTTGTAAATAGCCTACACTGCGGCTAGATCTGGAATTGATGATTAAGTTTACGAGGATTGGCTAATCGGCTATGCAGGCCAAATTGCTACCACCGGTCGCTAATGGACAAAGCTTGCCGCCGCAAGCACATGAGTATCGCCGATTGGCCGGCGTAGCAGAGCTGCTATTGGTAGAGCCCTGTAGATCGGTGGTTGTGCTGGCTGGCTGATAATTGGTCAAAGTGGCTGGCGCTTCTAATGGTGCAGTATGGATTGAACCAGCCTTCTCAATTTTGCTACTTGGGGCCGTTGGATGGCTAGAATGCAGCACTATAGCGATTATTAACGTGCCAACAAGCGCCAATGAAGCACTTACTATTAGTAAGCCAGTTTGTCTATGCATAGTGGTACCATAGTTTCTGTTTCAATCGTATCAGAAACCGGCCAAAGAGCATTATTAGTAAGCAGTTTTTAGATGACTGATTTAGGTGCTTGTAGCTTGTCGATTTTGTCTGGCTTGTTCGCGGCGGCGAACTTCGGCTTCGTCTAGGCCAAAATGATGCGCAATCTCATGCCAAACCGTCGTGGCCACGATTTCTCTTATTTCCTGATCGCTGCCGGCGGCGGTTAAAATGGGGTCTTTGAAAATGGTTATTTTATCTGGCAGAACCATGGTGTAATTTTGGCGCATAGTTTGTGGGATGCCTTGATATAAACCAAATAGGGTCCAGCCAGGATGCACATGGCCTGTGGCTAACTGCTCAGGACTCGGCGCATCTTCCACCGTAATTACCACGTTATTTAACTTCTTAGTAAACCGCTCTGGGATAGCATCAATACCTTCTGCTACCAGTTTCTCAAATTCTTTTTGCTCCACGGTACTATTATATTGGATATGATGAATAATCTATTGCAAAACCGAAGGCTGCAGCTATTTTTGGCGGTGGCGCTGATAACGCTGTTAATAGTGGCGATCCGTTATGCGGCTTTGTACAATCGACTTTTAGTACAACCCGGCGCTGGTTTACAAAATTCTCAGCCTCTTTCTGATCGGGTTTACCAATTTCCGAGTGGCGGACGGTGGCTGTTTCCAAATTATCGGTTGGTTGCGCTTTACGGCAGCCCTAACGCACCCACCATCGGTGCGCTTGGTCAACAACCGCTTAATGCTGCAATTGAACGAGTCAAGGTATTGGCGGCAACCTATCAGCCCTATTCAAAACAACCTATTTTGCCGACGCTTGAAATCATCACCACCATTGCTTCGGCTACGCCAACCAGCAATGGTGACTATTCTCAGGAGCTAGCAGTGCCTAGCCTTTTACCATGGGTATCAGCGGCTAAAGTCGCTGGTGTATATGTGGTGCTGGATTTGCAGCCCGGCCGGGCCAATTTTTTGACCCAAGCCAAAGAATACACAGAGCTCCTCAAACAACCGAACGTTGGCTTGGCGCTAGATCCAGAATGGCGGCTTAAGCCTAACCAAGTGCATCTTAAACAAATCGGTTCGGTGGACGCAAACGAAATTAACAGCGTTTCGGCTTGGCTAGCTGGTTTGGTTAGTGCTAACCAGCTACCACAAAAACTGTTTTTGGTGCAACAATTTCGGCTAAGTATGGTAACCCACCGAGCTGAGCTTAATACAGCTTATGCTCAGCTGGCCTATGTAATTCAGATGGATGGTTGGGGCAAGCAAACCACTAAACTTAATACCTGGCAGACCATTACGGGTGAGCCTCCGGCTAATATCAAGTTCGGTTGGAAAAACTTTTATAAACAAGATGTGTCACTGCGCAATCCGGCGGCAGTGATGGCTCTAGTTCCAAAGCCCTGGTACGTCTCGTATCAATAACGGCAGGGTTTGACTGAGCATATGGGCCAAATGCCCAACTAGAGATAGAATGTAAACTGAATATATAGGAAGTTGTGTGTAGAGTGACCATCAATCAAGTTATGGATATATAATAATGCGTATCGGCGTAATTAGCTCATGCCTACCTAAGAAATGTGGAATTGCTACTTTTAGCCGCGACCTGATCAACGGTATGCAGCATAATCGCCGAAGCGTAAAAGCGTTTTTTATAGCTGCTGAAACCGCTTTTGAGTCCTATCGTTATGACAACAACGTCGTCGCAACAGTAAAGACTAATAAACGGCAAACCTACACTGAGGCTGCTAGGATCCTAAACGACCTTAAACTAGATGTTATTCTGCTAGAACACGAGTACGGTTTATATGGAGGCAAGCAAGTGCAGTTTAGACGAGGTTCCATTTTGCATACCGAACCGGTGGGTGACTATATTCTTGATCTTATACGACTGCTCGATGCTCCCCTTATCACCATTTTGCATACGATACTAGCCAAACCATACCAAGCCCGCCTGACTGTCGTTAAAGAATTAGAGAAAGTATCACGAGCACTAGTAACTATGACAAATGTAGCTAAACTAGAACTAATCAAAACCTATAACACACCGGCTACCAAGGTTCACGTCATACCACATGGGGTACCCGTGGTACCTAGCGAACAACGTGAACGCATAATCAAACGAATTGGTCTAGATCCTACCGAGATTCATCTGGTAATTACCGGCTTAATCAACCCAAATAAAGGCATTGATCTTACTATTGAAGCGCTACCGAAAATCATAGACAAGAATCCCAGGGCTAAACTGCTAGTGGTTGGTCAAACCCATCCTCACATTTTGCAAGCCGAGGGCGAGCGTTATCGTCAGTGGCTTAAAGGCAAAGCCCAAGACCTAGGGGTGACCAACCATGTACAATTTATTAATAGTTACTTACCAACCCAGCTCCTGATGGACTATATCAAGATGGCGGATGTCTACCTCACTCCCCACAGAGATCCGCAACAAGCAGCCTCAGGCACCTTAGCCTACGCGTTAGGAGCTGGCCGCGTCATAGTATCCACTCCATATGCGCATGCCAAAGAGTTGCTTGCGGTTGGGCGCGGGTACTTGGTGCCCTTCAACTCTGCCGACGGGATCGCTAAGGCAGTCAATACGCTTCTAGCCGACAAAGCCCTATATAAACGTACTAGCCAGCGCGCCGACCAATTTGCCGATAAGATGGGTTGGCCAGTAGTCGGTAAATCTTTTCTCGATTTAATTGACCAAGTGCTCAGAATCAATGAAAAAGTACTACTTTGACTCACTGATTGATGACTTTGGTATTTGGCAACACAGTGATGGCGAGC
>CAZHVB010000026.1:0-6133 GCA_964535365.1 uncultured Candidatus Saccharibacteria bacterium
GGGAGTTAATTATCGGTGCCGAATTATTGGTGCGAGTCCAAACAGGCATCGGCACGTACTTAGGCGATTTAGGCCAAGCTAAGCAGAACGCTTTGTTGGCGTTTGGCATCGTGGTCTTGATGTTGTTTTTGTTTATCATCAATAAAATCATATGGTTACCTCTTTTGCACAGGGTAACTAAGTATCATACTGAAGGTTAAAATGGCCGCACTTATTGAAGCCAAAAATATCAGCCAAACTTTCCAAAAAGATGATCAGCCCTTGCAAGTTTTACGCGATGTTAGTCTAGCAGTTAATTCAGGCGAGTTCGTTTGTCTAATCGGCCCATCGGGTAGTGGTAAATCGACTTTGCTTCGGATCCTTTTGGGACTCATCAAGCCGACCAAGGGTCACGTCAGCTTTGAGCCGGCTATTCATAGGGCCATGGTGTTTCAAAACTTCGGCTTGTTTCCCTGGCTAAATGTAGAGCAGAACGTTGGTTTTGGCTTGCGTATGAGTGGTTTGAAAGGAAGGCCGCTACGCGCCAAAGTACAGCAGTACATTAACGAGATGGGCCTAACCGGCTTTGAAACTAATCACCCCAAAGAACTTTCGGGTGGTATGAAGCAGCGGGTGGGGATTGCTAGGGCCCTGGCGGTTGATCCAAATGTGCTATTTATGGATGAGCCGTTTAGTGCGCTTGATGCTTTTACGGCGCGCAAATTAAGAGACGAAACATTGAGAATCTGGGCTAAGTTGTCGATGACAGTAGTGATGGTAACGCACTTGGTGGAAGAGGCGGTTGAAATGGCTGATAGAATCGTGGTGTTCACACCAATCCCGGGCAAAGTCGCACGCGTTATCAAGGTTGATTTACCTAGGCCGCGTAACCGCCGCAGCCAGGCCTTTTATAGCTACGTTGATCTATTAGAAAAGTTAATCGTCTAGGTGCCTGACTTTTGTAAACAGTAGATTGCCTGCTATAATGCGCAAAAGCTTAATTTAAGGGGAAACTGATGGCTAAAGGCAAGCGCAAAACCGTTGGGCTGGTATCTGAAGAGAGTGGTCATAGGACATACTACACGGTCAAAAAAACTGATAACACCGAGAAATTGAAGTTGAAAAAATATGATCCACTGCTGCGTCGTCACGTTCTGTATGTTGAAACCAAAAAGAATCTGGGTCGCAACGAAGCCTAGATAGCCAAAGAGTATAATTAGCTCATGGCCCACAAACAACTAGAGCGGGATACAGGTAATGGTAAGGTAGCCGGGGTGATCGCCGGCTTTGCCAACTACTTTGATTTTGATGTTTCAGTGCTGCGGGTAGTTTATATTATGCTGACAGTTTTTACCGGAATTGTGCCGGGTATTTTGGCTTATATTGCAGCTGCGTTCGTGATGCCCAAAAGCTCATCACCCAAGTCTGCCTAGTAAACCATACTCTTTTCGCGCTAAAATTAGCTTGCCACCCAAAGGGGTGTAGCTCAGTTGGTAGAGCGTCGGTCTCCAAAACCGAAGGCCGCGGGTTCGATCCCTGCCACCCCTGCCAAATTCGATATCATTTTGTATTTTCACGCATAAACCATAGACGAAATAGAATATATTTGTAAAAAAGTCTAAATAATTGGTTGACATACTAGACAACCAAGAGTATATATGTTGGTAAATAGGTGGGGGTGATAAACCAGCGGAGGTACCAATGTCTGGTGATGAACCCCAATTAGACGTATTGCAGTTAAATCAAGGTGGTCGAGGGATCGCCTGGATGTCTGAAGTGCCAGGTCTTGGTACTCTCGTCGGAAATTCAGCAGATGTCTACCATATGCCCGACGGCGTGGGATCTGCTTTCGTACCCATACTAGACGGTAATGATCTCCGCTCTACAGAAAGTCGCCAGTCTCTAGTGACCCCAGGCTTAACCGAGCGTGCGACTGATCGAACTGAAACCAAACGCCCTACGCGCCTAGTGGTTGCCGCGGGTTGTTTGGCAGTGGCGGCTGTCTTAGCTTATGGTATCAAATCAACTAACCAAGCACATTCAGTCACCAACTCTATTAAGCCCGCTCCAAAGCCAATAGTAGTTGCACCAAGTCACAAGCCACCCGAAGTTGCGCCACATATACCAACACCAGAAGAAATTGCTGCTGCCCAAAAAGCCACTGCAATCAGCGCAATGAAAGCTGACCCAATAACGGGCGCCATCAAAATCCCGCAGGGTTACTGGGTGGAATGGATGCCAGACGAAGTTAGGGTATGGTATCCAACGATCATGCAGATTTTAAACCAAAAAAGGATCGCCGGCGACCCGATTGATCCAGTTATTAAATACAACCCGCAGCTAATCGAAATGATCATACTTTACGAATCTGGCGGTAACCCCTTAGCAGACGGGATTGGTAGTCATCAAGGCCTGTCACAGCTAGATCACGTCAAGGAAAAGCAAATTCTAAAATCTCTCCCAAGCTTAAGTAACTATAACCCGTACCTGCCAAAGGATAACCTAACAGCTTTAATCGCACTGCTTAACAAACAAGCAATTAAGCTGCGTAATCAAGGCACGCTCACTAACCTAGCCAGGCAAGCCCAGGCCGCTGCTACTATTGGTGATAGCGCCGGCTACCTGGCCGCTTACGAGCAGCAAATAAGAGAACTAATGCCTGGTATTGCCACTAACCAGTTTCATAATCTTGATGCGCTTTTAATAGAAATTCCGCAGTTGGCGTCTGAATCTAGCTGGACGACCAAAGATGCCAAGGCCTTTAGGGTTCTAATATCCAAGGCTGGCGAACAAGCCGGGCTAACGCAAGCAGCGAAAATTCAGGCAGAACTAGGCTTTAAACCTAAGTTTAAGGAAGTTAAGGCCAGTCCAACGGGGAGGACGGTTAGACAATGAATAATGTTTTAGATACCTCAACCGATTCGATCGACAGCCCAGCCAAAAACAATCTAGATTTTAGCGGCGTAGAGCAAACCATTAATCGGCTTGGCAAAGATTTTAGCCCCAATGGCTACGCCGCCGAGTTTGTAGACAGTGTTATCACCACACTCCACATTTGCGGTAATGCCCAGTCTCAGCTTACGCACTACCAGGCCAACCCTGATCTGCATGTCTTTAACCCCCCAGAACACATCCAGGGTCGGCCACTGATAGAAGGCAGACGAATCCTCGACGCAGAAATGTTAGCTAAAGAAAAAGTAGTGGCTGAAATTAAGGCTGAGGCCAAAAACGGCTTGTCAATCCTAGCGGTGTACCCAGAGTCGCTGGCCGAATATCCGTTGGCCACTCCACCGTTTTATTTAGAGGATATGTTCAGATATGTTGTCGGTAGCAAGCGGGAAAAAGAGGCGATAGCGCCAGTCATCAAAGAGTTAGCAACCGATCGTAATGGTCTTGACCGCCGCTATGCTAACAACCTTTGGTTGTACGCTATCGGCTTGCGGTTTCCTAATTCCCGAGATAGCGATTTTACTAGAGGTATAACTAACGCTATGGCGTCTCGAAACGCCGCCTTGCCGACTGAACATACGCCAGAAATTCATCGGCCTAATCACCTCATCAATCGCTTTCGGGCCGAAGTAGATAGGTATGAGATTGCCAGACGCAATGTGTCCACGGCCGAAGCCCACAGCGGTAAGCTATCGAATGATCAGGTTAAGGCTCTAGATCGCAGCAAGGGAATGGTTGGGCAGTTTGAAGCTGGTATTCAATATGGATCAAAAGTAGTAGGCGCTATATCAACCGAGTTTGGTAAAAGACCAATGGATATCCCGCCACACTACCTGATGCGCGATCTGTATATCTGGTATCGCCAGCAGGGACTGATGACAGACGAGCTTGGCAGGTTGGAATTTATGGCTAGTGTGGCCGATTTGGCACCAGAGAAAGTCGCTCTCGCTATTGCTTATGCTGAAGCCAGTGCTTTGCAATCTGTCCTGGAGCGTGAAAGAGATAAGTTAACAAAAAATCAAGGCCTGAAGGGCCTAGAACCCTATATCAAGGCCCTAAACCTACAAAGAAGCGCTTGGGGCATTGCTTTTGATTTGCATAAAATCGGCCAAACTACCGAAGAGTCACAGGAAAATGTTAAGCAATCGGTTTTTGAGCACCTAGGCAGAAGCGGTAGGCGCGCGGCTGCCGCTAGTCTGATAGGTTTTTTGTTGCTGACGCCTAGATTCGGGAGGTCAGTGCAAGCGTCACGAGTAGTCGCCCGACCAGCCATCCAGACGGTTTCCATAAAACAACCAGAGCGTATCATTACTCCTGAACAGGCAAGGCGCGAAGTCTTGAGGCTAGCCAAGTCTCAAATCGGCGCTCGCTATGATTTCGGAAGTATGAACCCCAAAGGTCCGGCGGGCGGCCCCGGCGCCGCATTTGATTGCTCCGGCTTAACTAAATGGGTTTTGGGGCAAGAAGGCATAGACACAATCCACATGGCCAGGTTACAACAACAACAGTTTGTTCCCGTTAAGCGCGAAGACTTACGCGATGGCGACTTAGTTTTATTTTGGTTTCCTAACCACCGTGGTATTCCAGAGGGCCAGGCTTCCCATATTGGCATTAATATGGGCAAAGGCTGGATGATCGCCGCCGGCTCTGATGGGGTAGAAAAGCAGCCGATACTTTGGCAGAACTACATTGGGGCGGTTGATCCGTTTGCTAAATGGGATCAGCACCATCATACCCATGAACCCGCTCGAAATTCCGCCAAACCTAATAATGCCGCGGGCTCTAGCGAGCCTGCAGCGAGCGCAAACACTAATGTGCCACCAGTTAGCGCCGATCAGCTTCCCATGCCGTCCTTGGCTACGACCCCAACCTTGTCGGATGCTTACGTAGTACCGCCAGCTGAGCCTACCAGTGCTGTTCCAGTGGTTGATTTTAAGATTGACTATTCTAAACTTACGCCGAGTGCTGATTTGAACGAAGCCGTAACCAGCGGCGCGGTTTCGGTTGATATAATTAGTGGCCAAAACGTTCAACCCGTAACCGATCCGGCCGCTGTTCAGGCTGTGATTGGCGGTAGTGTTACAGATGAGATTGCCGGTGTGTTTTACCCAGCTAGTTTTACAACTAATGAACCGCTATACACAGGTAATGATCAGTCTGGTGTAGCTAGCGATACCTACGTTACGCCGCCAACCGCACCATCTGACAGTTCGCAAATCACTTCAGCCCCAGCGCCCACTCAACCACCAACTAGTTCAGACAGCGGCTCAACCCAACCTCAGCCCGCGCCCAGTCCAAACCAAAGCAGTAATGACTCAGGTGATGAAAAACAACCCAAAAATGGTATACCAGAAGCCCTAAAAAACAATCCTTACCTTGGATTAAGTAAGTCCGAGGCCCGTCAAGTAGCCATGGGCTTCAAGCTAAATCCCACCCCTGATGATCCGTATGGTGTTCTGAACTTGAATAGCAAAAAAGGTAAAGATGCTTTTGTGCTCGCCTCTATCCTAGCCGGTACGCCGCTTGACTGGTACGGCTCAAGCGGTGAACGTAACGTATTAAGGGTAGAGTCTGGCGATCGAGTCGGCGTACCCAACTACACCATTGCGGGCCATGAAGATCCAAGTCGGTGGCCAGATATTATTCGTAAGGCCCAAATCGGCGTAGAGCCTGGTGGGCCGTCAGTAGCAGATGAATTGCACGCTGCGTCAAGTGCTATCGGTTTGGGCCAGCCAATAGAAAGTGTGTTGACGGCTCAAGCCGCTAAGATGGGAGTAGACCCGGCAAATGTTTACGGCAACGCCGTTTTAGAGCTGGGCGTCAACTTAGGTTACGAGCACGATAAATATGGTAATCCAGATGTTGCGTGGGGTAACCACAGCGCCAACCCGCACCGCTGGGAAGGTGTACCCAAGATATACGACCTACAAGGCTATTAGGCCAAAAGCCAGAGATATTTTACTTGCAAAAATAGTTAAATATTGTACAATTAGTGTAAATTAATTGCTGGCGGCCGAACGAACCGGCTAGTTAATCGTTCTTTGTTAGCTGAATTATCAGAGGGAATAAGTTTCCTCTGTTTGGACACTGCAGAGATCTTCTCTGTCTGTAACTATGGATAGAGAACGATCATGCCTCGGAAAGGGGGTGCAAGGATGAAGTTTCGCCCTGTGCACTGGGTCATAGCGGCTGTCGTAGAACGGAA
>CAZHVB010000027.1:0-6029 GCA_964535365.1 uncultured Candidatus Saccharibacteria bacterium
TGCATCATGGTTCGAAACCTCTAAGTGCCAAACCGCAGGCAACCGTAAACTGGGTAGATAATTCCATGAGTAGGGTCTGTAAATCGACTGGTGTTGCGATGTGCCCCCAGGCGTTACCAATCTCGACCGGTAGCACTAAGCTGTTAGCCAAATAGCCGGGAAAATCAGGCAGCATGGCGGCCTTGCCGCACAAAATGATTTTGCCAACCTGCATGCCCTTATAGCGATTAATGAAAAATTTTACTGATTTGTCGACATCAGAGACCAGGCTATCGACGCTATTTTTAATGGCTTTCCTAACTTGGCCCTCCATTTTTGAGGCCGTTAATCCAAATTTATATACGAACTGAAAAGCTTGATCCGGTTCCAGGTTAAGATTTTGGCTGGCAGCTTTAATAAAACTATCGCCGCCAATCGGCACTGATCGAATCAGCTTTGGCAAACCGTTTTGAGAAATCACTAAATCAGCTGATTTAGCACCAACATCAAGTAACATGACTATTCCGTCTTGCGGATTAACCAAGGCGCGATTGATAGCTAGGGCATCCGGCTCAATCGCCATTACTTCAAGTCCGATTGCCTCTAACATTGATAGATAGCGTTCGGTTAGATTGTTGGGTGCAGCTACCAATAGTACTTCCTGCTGGTTGCTATCAGCGGCCTCGCCAGCTATCATCCAATCCAGCTTAACTTGCTCAAGCGACATTGGTACATGCTGCTCACCTTGATACTGAACAGCCTTGGCTAGCTCGCCAGGCCCCATCTTGGGCAGGCTAATTACCGATGTAAAAACTCTGGAAGTCGACAAACCGACCACTACATTGCGAGTGGTGGCCCTGGAATCGCTCAGTAATTTTAGAACAGCGCTAGCAACTTGTTGGCGGTCGATATCAGCATCACTCTGCGAAACCTTGGCGTCAATCGGTACGGCACCGTAAGTGATTAAGCGCGGCTCACGACCAGTTCGAACTTCCACTACCCTGATGCCAGTGGTACCAATATCTAGTCCAACTAAATTAGAGCTGCCCTTCATTAAAGCCATTGTCGAAAGTTTAACATAAGCATAAGTTGTTTGTGAATAAGCGGTGACTTAGGCTGAGGTTTGGTCACGACATTGCCTGGCTCACTTAAAAGATCGGCGGGCGCTCGCCCTGATATTGCACCTGCGAAATTAGACCGTTTAGGCCAGTTGGTGGGCGCAAAAACAACTGCGGCATAAAGTTAATTAACTCTGAAGCGCTCGAACCAGAATCGTTGGCGTTACCACTGGTGCGGCGGAAATAAATATTATTGGCAATCAACGAACCGTTAACCGTTAGGTTGTTGGCGCAGGCGGCCGTACCGGTATCAGTCGCGATCTGGGGCGGATCCGGGTTATTGTTGGCCCCGGGCGTCATTGAAAAACCGTTACGACAAGTGTTAATTACACCGGCGCCCAATGTGGGCCAAGATGTATATTCACTACCCGTGTCATAAATACCATAAATACTGGTTACTCCCGGATCAATCGCGATCACACCGGTAACAATCAAGCCAAGTGATGGAATTGTTTTGATGCCGAACGGCTGATTAAAGCTTATATTACCTTTTATATATACGTCTCCATCCACCACTAAAGTGCTTCGCTGACCAACCTTCACGGTACCGCTTATTTGAAGATTACCGGTGTATTTGCGAATACTGGTAGGTATCGTGCCGACGTCAACGTTTGATGGATCGGACGGAGTAAAGGCTTTGACACTGTTATCGGTCAGGTATTGTTTGGCTAGATCGGGTCGGCAAACTGTGCCGTAAAAGCCCAAAAGATCGGGCGGATTGGCAAAGGTTAGGCTCGCATCAAATGTGCTGCCATTTGAGCCAAAACCGCTGATGCTGCCGCCGGATGAGGCGATATAATCAGCCTTGCCACCGGTTTCACCAGCTGAGCCGGTAATTGAGCCGCTTTGCATAGTCGGGTCGGTAACTAGGCAAGGAGAATCACCAAACGTAGCTCCGCCCTGCTCGCTCCCACTAGAGGTTGTAAAGTACGGCAACCGCGGCTGCAACACCGGGAAACATAATGTATTTCCGGTGTAAACGTCGCTGTTACTATTTTCCGGCTGGGCATAAGCTGTAAAGCAAAGCTGATCGGGTTCTTTGGCTGTATCTGCAACAGTAAATTGGAACTGAACGGTTTCTGTAGTACCGGCCGTCAGGATATTCTTCGCATACTCCCAGTAGTAACACGGCGGGCTCACTCCCGTACCACAGCTGGTTGTGTTATAGCCTCTACTTGCAGGATTAGTACCGTTGGGATCAAGCGCTCCACAGTTCACAGGATCCTGGCCGCAAGGATCCTGTGTTAGGGAACTGTTATTACTACTAACCCGCAGAAAAACATCGGGGCTACTGGCAGGACCGGAATTATTAATCTTCACATCAACCTGATAAGTCTTGCCCGGTTCTACATCCGGATAGCCCGTAAAGATTGGTGTACCAAGAATTGTAGCCGTATTCTCATAGTCTAGCGATGGTAGAGGTACGGTTTCACCCACAATGTTGCCACAGTTCTTTTTAATAAAGTAAATTGGTTTGGTTTTGGCTGGATCACTATAAAAGATAACTGAGAATTCAGTATTGCAGTCCCTGGGATCTTTGAAAAAAACGTCATCTGATATATTTGAGTCCCAGAGCGTATTGGTAAACTCGTAGCCATTGCCATTGCCGCAAGTGCCATAAGTATAGTTGATATTCCACTTAACCTGACCAGCATTGTCATAGGAGTTAACCAGATCCTCCCAATCGGATTGATGATTTTTAGCATCAGTAATACTGGCAGGCCCGCCGTTAATGCCACGCATCGTCTCAATAATAAACGCTGCGCCATTCTCGTCTTGCGTTACGTTACCGCCGCAGCTGGTACCGTTAAGTCGCTTTTCGATTGCACTGATAAACTGTGCTGCATTAACAACGTCCAGGCCGGCAGTACCGGAGGGTGCTCCACAGCTAAAAACATAGCTGCCTGAAACATCGGAGTTGGCTCCGTTAAAGTAACCGGTGCACCAGTTACGCCCAAAAATGGTGCCGCTTGGACAGAGCGAACTAGCATGAACTTGATTGATTGACAGTGGTAAAACCGCTTCAAGCAATAGACCCGCAACAATAGCCACTAAAGTAAGGAATTGTCTGAGGTGGGATTTAAGGCGATCCATTGAGTTGTGTTATTTGATTTTCCAGACCAGCTTTATCAGCTTGATAGAGTGGGTCACTAGGGTTTAGGGCATTCAGAGCCTGTTGGTAATAGCCGGCGGCGGCGGTTTTGTCGTTTAGTTGTTTAGCGGTATCACCCAGTAAAAGCAGTAGATTAAAGTTTGGGCTAGCTAGGCTAGCAGATTGCTGAAGATCTTGGTAGGCCGTTTTAGTGTCGCCTTTATTAATTTCGATTGTAGCTAGGTCCTGATAGGCCCGGGCTTGGGCCTTGTGATTTCTGGTGTGGCCGATAAAGCTTTTGAGGGCCGAGATACCTTGATCATACTGGCCGGTACTACTGTAATAATTAGCATCCGGGTACTTGGGTGTGTAAAAAAACCACCACCAAACGAATCCGCCAATAAGCGCTAACGCGACAAGAATAGCAAGCACGTAGGCCTGTGGCGAAACCTTATTACGGAACGGTTTGAATTTTTCTATTTTGGTCATGCTTATCTATAGAACTATAAGATGTATCAGGATAGTAGTCAATCTTACGCACATCTTAAAACCAAGCTCGGCTATACTATAAAAATGAGCTTATCAATCGGCATCGTTGGCTTACCCAACGTTGGCAAATCCACACTGTTTCGAGCGCTCACCCGCCAGCGAGTGCTGATTGCTAATTATCCGTTCGCTACCATAGAGCCCAACACGGGTATTGTAGCCGTACCAGACGAGCGCTTAACTGCCCTAGCCGAGGAATTTAAGCCAGCCAAGGTTACACCAGCGACTGTAGAGTTTATTGATATTGCCGGCCTCGTGGCCGGTGCCCATAAAGGCGAGGGGCTGGGCAATAAATTCTTAGCCCACATCCGTGAAGCCGATGCCATTTGTATGGTAGTGCGCGCTTTTAGTGATCCGAACGTCCAGCACATATCGGCTACTATCGACGCTGAGCGCGATATCGATACTATTAAAACCGAGCTGATTTTAGCTGATTTAGAAACTTTAACTGGGGCACTTGGCCGCTTGCAAAAACAAGCTAAGGCCGAGCCGAAATTAAGAACGCAAGTGAACTACTTTAGCAAACTAAAAGTGGCGCTGGATAACGGCAGCTTTTTATCGGAAAGCGATTTACTAGCCGAAGCTCCGCCTGAAAGCGAAACCACCCAGCTGATCAACAACCTTTTAAGCGCTAAGCCACTGATATATACCTTTAATATTGACGAGGCCAAAGTGACTGATCACCCTTTCCAGACAAGCTTGGCTTCGCTTGCGGCCGGCCGGCCCTGCGTGTTTATTTCGGCTAAGCTTGAAGCCGAACTAGCTGATCTAGCACAGGGCGAGGCTGCTCAACTGCTAGCCACAACCGGCTTAGCCCACTCTGGGCTCGAAGAGTTGGTTCAAACCGGCTATCAAACTCTTGGCTTAATCACCTTTTTTACAGCCGGTGAGCCCGAGGTGCGCGCCTGGACGATTCATAGGGGCGATAAAGCGCCAGATGCGGCCGGCGTGATTCATACTGATTTTAAGCGTGGCTTTATTGCAGCCGAAGTGGTTACTAGTAAAACTTTACTTGCAGAAAGCTCCTGGCAGAACGCCAAAGCTAAGGGGCTAGTGCGTAGCGAGGGCAAAGATTATCTGATGCAAGACGGCGATGTTTGCCTTTTCCGCTTCAACGCCTAATCGGTTTTAGCAGAGAAAATCTTTCGATATTGCCTTTGCGGCCACTGACAACGGAGTCGGCTTTGGCAATGATCCTAAAAAATTGACGTGCCCAGATTTCAAAATCTTTCAAAATTTGGCGGCGCAAACGGTCGTTTTTAACTATACCGTCATTTAATAGCTTGGGATCGTCGGCTTCGAACTGTGGTTTAACCATCACAACAATCTGCCCGCCTGTTTTGATTAGTGGTACAAGACCCCCAAGGATAAGCCGCACTGAAATAAACGAAACGTCCACCAAAATTAAGTCAACCGGCTCTGGTAGCAACTTAACGTTACGAATGTCTGTCTTTTCCATAGACACTACGCGCGGATCTTTACGCAAACTAGCTGCTAGTTGGCGCCTGCCAACGTCAACGGCATAAACTTTGGCAGCGTCATTTTGGAGAGCGAACTCGGTAAAGCCGCCTGTAGCTGCGCCCACATCGAGCAAAATTTTAGTTCGAAACTCAATACCTAGTTTTTGGCTTACTGAAGCTAACTTATAAGCAGATCGGGCCACAAAAGTTTGATCGGTTAAAGCGATTTCACTAGCCTTTTCTACTAGGTAACTCGGTCTACCGACTAGCTTGCCATCAACTTTGACTTTGCCTAGACCAATTAAGGATTGGGCTTGATGGCGCGATACGGCCAACCCGCGGCTAACCAGGCTTTGATCGAGCCGCCGCTTCATAACTTAGGCTCGGCTAAAGTAGGTGCCAGTGCGCGTATCAACAATAATTTCGTCGCCTTGATTGATAAATAGTGGCACTTTAATTTGCGCACCTGTTTCTAAAGTAGCTGGCTTAAGCGGCGTACCGCTGGTATCACCCCTTAAGCCAGGTTCGGTTTGGCTAACTTTCAAGCTAACTTTGGCCGCCAGTTCGACCGCCACCAGCCGGCCCTTGAACATTAACCCAGTTAGCGCAGTACCTTCGGCTAAAAACGGTTTTTGAGCGGCAATAACAGATTGATCAAGTTCGATCTGATCAAGGTTAGCCTGATCCATCAGCATTAACCGTTCGCCAGTTTGATATAAAAACTGCAGATTAACGCGAGTTAACTCGGCCGCTTGCACCTTTTCATTACCCTTAAAGGTCTGGCCAATCACGCTGCCATCGAGCAGGTTTTTGAGCTTGGTGCGGACCACGGCC
>CAZHVB010000028.1:0-5853 GCA_964535365.1 uncultured Candidatus Saccharibacteria bacterium
GATGAACGCCAGGGTTTGGCAGGCCAGCGGGCATTTGGATACCTTTAACGATCCCTTGACCGAATGTAAACACTGCCACCGCCGCTTTCGCGTCGATCAAGTCGATATCTATGAGGTTTGTCCAGAGTGTGGTAAAAAAGCCGGCTTTAGTAAGGTCCGTCAGTTTAATTTAATGTTCAAAACCAACTTTGGACCAGTGGATGACGAAGCGAGCATAACCTATCTTAGACCAGAGACGGCGCAGGGTATGTTCACTAATTTTAAGAATATTTTAGACAGCTTTAGTCCGGACTTGCCGTTTGGGGTAGCTCAAATTGGCCGTAGTTTTAGAAACGAGATTAGCCCGCGCGATTGGTTGTTCCGCGCCCGCGAATTCGAAATTATGGAGCTTGAATATTTTATTGACCCTAAAGACTGGGAGAAGCAGTTTGAGCATTGGCAGAAAGAAATGCAGCGCTGGTTTACGGCATCGCTAGGCTTTCCCAAGGCCAAAATCCACGAAAAACAGGTACCAGCCAAAGACCTTGCCCACTACAGTAAGCGAACGGTCGATTTTGAATTTGAATTTCCGTTTCGCACCGATGAAATTGCCGGTTTGGCTTACCGTACAGACTTTGATTTGGCCGGCCACGAAAAGGTAAGTGGTAAACCCCTACGCTATACGCCCAAGGATGGCGACCAGCCGTTCATTCCGCACGTCATTGAACCTACGTTTGGGTTGGACCGTCACGTACTAGCAGTTCTAGCCAACGCCTATACCGAGGACGAAGTGGCGGGGGAGAAGCGCGTATTTCTTAAATTATCAACCGACTTGGCACCGATTAAGGTAGCTGCTTTTCCACTTTTAAAAAACAAACCTGAACTAATCAAAAAAGCCCGCGAGGTTTACGAAGTGCTCAAAAAAGAAATAGATGCCGTAATGTGGGATGATAACGGCAACATTGGCAAACGCTACCGTAGGCAAGATGAAATCGGTACGCCGTTTTGTGTTACCGTCGATTTCGATACTCTCAAAAATAACACCGTTACTATCCGCAACCGCGACTCGATGAAACAGCAGCGCGTTAAGCTTACCGAGCTTGCGGGGAGATTGACTAAAGAACTAAATCAAAAACTATGAAACGATCATTTAACAGCGGGTGTATAATATCAAGCTAGAGTGATTATAGAAAAACAAACATGATCGGGATTGGGCATGCCAGCATCGGCGCGGTGATTGGCTTGGCGGTAGCAGTAATGGCACCAGGTTTGCCGCTAGAGTTAAAGTTAAGCTTGGTGGCTAGTTTGGCGCTGTTTTCGCACTATATGGCCGATTGGATTCCGCACGGGCATTACCACGTGCGCTACAAGCCGCTTTCCGCCAGAAACATCACGTTGTTTGTATTGGACGTTTTTGTGTTTGAAGCTATGTTGATGGCGTTAACATTACTGCGCTTTGGTTTTGGTCAAACTTTTTGGCTGGTTGGCTTAGGTATCAGTATGGCACTTCTGCCAGATGTGTTCGAGGCTCTGGTACGATTTGCTATCATTCCAGACTCAGCGTTTACAAGAGCCCACACTTACTTTCATTTTAAGCGGCTGCACTGGCATAGTCAGCCAGTTAGCTCGTTTGCGCGCTTGCCACGGCCTTTACATAAAGCCGACGTTTACCTAGTGGTGCTAATGCTGGCGGTAGTCTATATTATTCATTAAAGGATCAAAAGATGTCTAAAGTTAAAATTTTTACCACTTCAACCTGCGTTTACTGCCATATGCTCAAAGAATATCTAGCCTCCAAAAAAGTTGATTTCGAAGAAGTTAATCTAGACCAGCAGCCAGAAAAAGTGCAGGCCTTTATCGATACCTGCGGTTCGATGGCCGTACCATGCACGCATGTCGTTGAACCGGACGGCAAGGAAATACAGATTATTGGTTTTGACCGAGCCCGCATCGATCAAGCCCTTGGCTTAAGTTAAAGCTAGTTAAGCGTCTAGCGCCACATGTAGTGTAAAAACCTATTACCCAACGCTAGTGAGGTTATTTTCCACAGTGTTCGGTAAAAATTCGGTTGTTGGGTGGGTAAGCGTGGGTATAGACTGCTGATCAGTGGGTAGCAGTGGGTAGCCACTGAGCAAACACTCAAGCTCATTAAATACCTAACCAATATGATCCAACTCGATTACTTCGAACGGTCCTTAGACGATAAAAATCGGCTGACTATTCCAGCCGAAATTCGGTCTGAGTTCGAAGCAGGCGAGGTGGTCATTACTCGCGGCTTTGGCACCTATCTGCATCTTTACGCCAAACAGGTGTGGGAGCAGAGGATGGAGCCAGCCCTAAGAGGCGATATCTTAGACGAGCGGATTGCCGATCTAAACGTCAAATTTCGGACTGGTAAATCGAGCCAGGCGATGGACGCCAAGCAAGGTAGGATTACGTTCGAACAACACCTTTTAGACTACGCGGGTATCAAAAAACAGGTTGTAGCCACGCGCGCCGGCGATTACTGGCGGCTAGCGGCTAAACCCTAAAAATGTTAGTCAGACCGGCTGGCAAACCAGTGGCCGGATTTAAAAGATTCGCTCTTTGAAAAATCAAAAATATTAGACAAACACCAAAACAGTTGAACCAACGCCGAAGTTAGCTATTTGGCAGTCAGCAAGCGAGCTATAGCCTCGTATAATGCTCTTGTACCTCTTAAACAAAACAACAACTCCACCTCACACGTCTCTCTTTAAGGAATTACTCCAATTCCTTACCACAACTGTCTTGTAATACTATTTACGAGACGATTTAAAACAAAAACGTTTAAGTTAAAAACAAAAGCTGGCTGCTAGATAGGTGACCTTGCATCATCCGAATTTAAGCTTACTTTGCAAGAACCGCCCGATCAAAATGGTCACTTCGGGCAAAAGTAATCTAAAGATCGGAATTTTTACAACATGGAACCTATGATTCATCAGCCAGTACTGCTCCAAGCCGTCCTCAGGCTTATCGATCCCCAACCAGGCGAAGTCTATTTAGACTTAACGGCTGGTTATGGTGGTCATGCCCGAGCGATTAGTGCTAGGCTTGGTCGAGATCAGTCAATCGTACTGGTAGATCAAGATGCGGCCGCGATTAGGGAACTAAAAAAGCAATTCCCGAGCGCGCGCATTTTGCATTCTAGCTTTGAAGTCGCTTGCCAAAAGTTGGTAGGCGAGGGGTTCAAAGCCAACCTTATTCTGATGGATCTTGGGTTATCTTCAGCGCAACTAGCTGACGGAAGCCGTGGTTTTAGTTTTAGGCTCGACGGTCCTTTGGATATGCGGATGGACCAGCGCCTTAAGCTAACCGCCGCCGATCTAGTTAACCGTGCTAGCAAGCCCGAATTAGTCGATCTTTTGCGTAGTTACTCTGGCGAACGGTTTGCTGATCGGATTGCGACTAGTTTGATAAGCCAGCGGCCGATTCAAACGACCGGTCAATTAGCCGCCGCCGTACGGGCAGTGGTGCCGCGTATGGGGCGGATTGATCCAGCGACCCGGACTTTTCAAGCGTTAAGGCTTAAGGTTAACGACGAACTTGGTCAGCTGGAACGCAGCCTACCCCTAGTCGAAAAATTACTACAACCAGGTGGCAGGTTAACGACCATCACCTTCCACTCGCTAGAGGATAAGATCGTCAAACGCTTCTTGCGTCGCCAAAAAAGCCTTAAACTTGCGACTAAAAAGCCAATTGCCGGTAAAGCTGAAGATAAATCAAACCCACGAGCTCGCAGTAGTTTGCTGCGCGTCGTGATTAAACAACCAGTCAATCTATCTTAAAACGCAAAATAAAAACTAAAAGGAGGCGCTATGGCTATTAAATTAAAGGTGATGGGGAACAACCTAAACGCGGTGCGGCTAACCATTAAAGTTCTAAAGCCAGCCCGCACTTAAAGATCTCAAGGGGGAACGGGGTAAAACTTACCCAAAACGAAAATCAAAAACCTAAATCAAAGGAAAAATAAAAACATTCATGTATGGCTCACCGTTCGTTGCCAGCTCAAATCGCTATCAGACTAAACAGAATCGTAATTTAATCGGCGCGAGCGTGACGAAAGTCATGGGACCGGTCACCACCTCACTATTACTCGCTATTATTATCGGGGTGCTGGCGCTACTTTACTTGACCCAAATTACTAAAACCAGCGTGTATGGCTACCAGGTCAATAATCTTGATAATCAGCGCAAAGATCTAACGGCCCAGCAACAAGGTTTGCAAATCGAAGCCGCGCGCCTACAGTCTTTGGCTAATATCCAGAATCGGCCGGTGGTGGGCAGCCTGAGTCCCGAATCTAATCCCCAGTTTATTAATCAATAGTCTTACCAATCGTGGTAAGCTAACGGCTTATGCAAGATCGAAACTTCAGCGCCCGCGTACACGTGATCGGGATCGGGCTGCTGGCTATCGCGCTAGTTATGCTGGCGCGTCTGTTTTGGTTACAGATTATCCGGCACGGTTATTACAAAGTTTTGGCTAGTAGCGAGCAACTACATAAATACGAAGTTTTGCCCGACCGCGGCACGATTTTTATGAACGACCGCGGTCAGCTATATCCGGTGGTACTGAACCGTGATCTAAAGCGGCTGTACGCCGACCCACGCTATATAACTGATCCTAGTACAACAGCTCAGCAAATCGCTGCCATTACTGGCGATGACGTCAATAAATTAGCAAGCTTACTAAAAACGCCCGATACCGGCTATGTGGTTATAAAACACGGCTTAGATCCAGATACGGCCAATAAAATTGATAGCCTTGGCCTACCTGGTATTGGTCTACAGGACGAACCCGTTAGGTCTTACCCAGAAGGTAGCCTGGGCTCTCAAGTACTAGGTTTTGTGAATAGTGATGGCGAAGGCCAGTACGGTATCGAACAGCAGTTCAACACCCAGTTGAGCGGTCAGAAAGGCCTGCTTAAAGCTACCACCGACGTGCGCGGCATCCCGATTGCAACTGCCGATAACTATCAGATACCTCCGCAAAAAGGTTCGGATATTGCTCTAACCATCGACCGCAATATCCAAACTGAAGTCGAGAAGGTCTTAAAGCGGGGGATAGCTACCTACCGAGCCAAATCGGCTAGCGCCGTGGTGATGAACCCAAACACCGGAGCCATATTGGCAATGGCGAACTATCCAACTTTTTATCCCGCTCGCTTCAGTAGCGTCGCCGATTACAGCCTGTTTAGCAATCGGGTGGTTGATGGCGCCTATGAGCCGGGCTCGGTGTTTAAGGTATTTACAATGTCGGCCGGGCTTGATAAAGGCGTGATTACGCCCGGTACGACTTATCACGATACAGGTTCGGTGACGGTTGATGGCAAAACCATCAAAAATGCGCTTGGCGTGGCTAGCGGCACACACACTATGACTGATGTCATCACGCATTCAGTTAACACCGGCGTTGTCTACGTCTTGTCGCGACTAGGCGGTGGCACGATTAACCCCCAGGCCAAACAAGCGCTTTATGATTACGACAGCGCTCATTTTTTGTTCGGTCAGCTTACCGGTATTGATCTGCCTGATGAAGCTAGTGGCACTATTAAACAACCGTCGGCACCTAATATTGATTATGCCAACATGACTTTTGGCCAAGGTTTAACGGCGACCATGTTGCAAATCGTCACCGGCTACGCCGCGATCGCTAACGGCGGTACCCTCTATCAGCCTTATGTGGTTGATGCCCTGATTGACCCGAACGGTAAAATCACTAAAACCCAGCCCAAGGTTCGAGCCAAAAACATTATTTCAAACCCGACCGACAGCGAAATAAAAGCTATGATGCGGACGGTTGTAAGGACGGCGACGGCCGAACAGGCGAACAGCAGGCCGACGACCCAGCCCTCGC
>CAZHVB010000029.1:0-5826 GCA_964535365.1 uncultured Candidatus Saccharibacteria bacterium
GTTTGGATTGCCGACCGCCTGCTTACAGAAGTGCGCGCCGATAGCCTGATGGTGATTATTATCGCGGCTTTAGTTTTTTCGGTCGTCAACGCTCTAGTTCGACCGCTGGTAATTCTACTATCTTTACCTGCGATTGTGATTTCGCTTGGGCTATTTATGCTAGTGATTAACGGCCTGATGCTTTATCTGGTGACGCTAATTTATCCAAGCTTTGAGGTACTGACCTTCGGTGCTGCGATTGTGACAGTTATTATTGTTTGGCTAGCTAACTATGCTGTTAGCACAGTTTTTCATAAGGGATAGGATGGCGGGCATTTTTCGGACAATTGCACTGGTTGCAGCCGTCTTGATGGTAGCGGTGATTTTGGCACAAAGTCGCGGCTCAAGCCTGGGCGAGGCCTTTGGTGGTGACAGTGCCTTTTATCACAAGCGCCGCGGTCCAGAATTGGTGATGTTTCAGGCGACAATTGTCTTGGCGGTCGTGTTCGTGATGGCCATAGTGCTGAGTATTGTCGCCCGCTAGCCTTAACCCTGCCCAGTATGGAACCATACTATCTGTTTCGGTTACGGCGCTGGCGCCGCCGCTGGCTCCGTCGGGTCACGGTGGTATGGTTACAGGTCAGGCAGTTTGAACGGGCTTATATTTTCAGCCGCACGCCACATTTGCGTTATGTTCGTCGCTTTATGCTTAGCTGGTTAGCCCTGATGGCAGTTGCCATAGCTGGCTTAGTTGTCCAGTTGCATTTGCTAGATCACTATTACCTAGTTGATCGGCCAGGGATGGGGGGTGCGTACATTGAAGGGGTGGTAGGCGAGTTTGGTCCGCTCGACCCCTTGTTTACAGATACCCCGGCTAGTAATGCGGCTAGTAAACTAATTTTTAGCGGTCTATTCAAACGCAATGGCCAGGGAGTAATTCAGCCAGATTTAGCCGCCGGCTATAGCGTTAATAGCGACGGTACGATCTACACGGTTCGGCTTAAGCCAAATAGCCTGTGGCAGGACGGTGTGCCACTAACGGCTGATGACGTGGCTTTTACGGTGCAGCTTATTCAGGCAGCCAGCGTCGGCTCGCCGCTAGCTCTAAGCTGGCGCGGCGCGTCGGTCCAGATGCTTGACGGGCAGACAGTCCAATTCCATTTGCCGTCAACTTATGCGCCGTTTCTTAATTTATTAACGGTCGGCCTATTACCAAAGCATATTCTTGGCACGGTTGCCACACCTGAGCTTAAGGTCAGTCTGTTTAATCAGTTGCCGGTTGGTAGTGGGCCATTTAGTTTTGATCACTTCTCGGTTGATAAAACCCAACTATTTTTGCACGCTAACCCTAACTATGTTTCGGGTACACCAAACATTAAACGCTTTGTTATTAAAACCTACACCGATTACGGCGGGCTAGCCAAGGCCTTAAGTGGCGGCGATGTCAACGGTGTGGGCGGCTTTGGGGTTGAGCAGGTAGCTAGCTTTAGCCAAATTAAAGCGGCTAAGTTATACCAGTGGCCAGAAGATAATGAAACCTTGGCCTTTTTTAATACTACCCGTCCGCTTATGGCCGACCGCAAACTGCGCCAAGCCCTAACTGGTAGTGTTAATTTGCAGGCGATCGTGGCGGCGTTAAGCCACAAGGTGGAGGCGGCCCGCGGCCCGCTTTTACCCGATCAGCTTGGTTACGACCCAAAGTTAACCCAGTTAACCTACAATTTAGAAGCCGCCAAAGCTAAGCTGACGGCTGATGGCTGGCTGCCTGGGCCAGATGGCGGGCGTACCAAAAAAGGCAAACCCTTAAATTTGACACTGGTAACACAAAATAGTGGCATTTATCCGCTAGTGGCGCGACTCTTGCAATCACAGTGGCAAGCCGCCGGCGTACAAGTTAACTTGCAGCTAGATAGCTTAGATCAGCTCGAGCAGAATGAAATCAAAAATCGCGATTACGACATTTTGGTCTCAGAAGTTAGCTTGGGTAGCGATCCGGATGTTTATGCCTTTTGGCATTCCTCCCAAGCCGGTTTTCCGGGCTTAAATCTATCTGATTATAAGTCAAGCTTAGCCGTTGAGGCGCTAGAAGCTGGTCGCACGCGCCTTGCTTCTGACATTCGGGCTGCTAAATATCATACTTTTCTGCAAGTTTGGCGGTCTGATGCGCCAGCCGTAGTTCTGTTTAGACCCTATTATTTTTATGCTACTCGCGGGCTATTAAACGTGGATGTGACGAAGCTTAGTGAACAATTGGATCGGTTTTATAACGTGGCTAACTGGGCGGTTAAAAACGTGCCAATCCTAAAACGCTTGGTTGAATAATTCGGCTTGTTTATAATCAGAGGTGACGTGGGCGAGTGGTGGAATGGTAGACACGCTAGCTTCAGGAGTTAGTGAGCGCAAGCTCGTGGAGGTTCAACTCCTCTCTCGCCCACCATCCCTTGGCAGTCCATCATTTACGGGATAACTACTAGGTCTTATAATCTTGCTTTATGAAGTAATAGCCCATGGCGAGGGAAAAAATGAAAACAAAACTACGACTTAGACTACTACGACCACTTAATCTATCTAAACGGTCCTTGGTTGTGTTTTTGGTACCTATTATTGCTTTCGGCGCCTATCTGATCATTCATACATTTGCCGGCAGTGTTTTCCGGCCATTTACTATTCAGAGCGAATGGAATAATCCCTTGCCTACTAGTGCTCCGTTATCTAGTAACTCGGCTCAGGTGATAGCCGAAATTGAAGCGTTCTGTAATGGTCAAAACCAATGCTATCCGCATTTTCCAAGTGAGGGGGATCCGGTTTGGGGTGGCACACCTGTCTATACCGGCAAGGCAACCGACATTTTGTATACCGTCACTGATACCTGCGGGTCGGACAACGTTCAGGTTCATATTCCAGACAACGCGACCATGGCAGATAATACCGACGGCGAAGTGGTATTTTTCGATTCGCCGCTACATAAAGTTGTGCGTCTTTGGCAGGCAGTTAAGGTTGACCACCCCTATCCAGAGCCCGACGAATGGTCTTCCTGTGGTCAGGCTAATTATGATACTAAGTCTAATGGGCTTGAAGAGGATGTAATACCCGGTGGCACAGCCGGCAATTTTGGCTGGCGGGGAGTGCCACCGGGTATCAAGACCTTGCAATACAATGAAGTATCTGCCGCCGTGAATAGCAATAGCTATGTGCGGCACGTGATTGAAGTCGTGCTTATGAACACCGTAGACGCTGATGGTTCCTTGGCACACAACTGTGACAATACGTCTCATTCCTCTGGCTACGGCTTTTACTGGCCGATGTCTGGCGGTGAAACGGACGACGCCCATACCGGTATTAACACCTGTGAAGGGTTAATGCTTAGACTTAAATTGTCAGACTCAGATTTGGTAGCGCGGGGCTTAACGGGCGGTTGTTTGGCGATAGCCAAAACACTGCATCACTACGGCGGAATGATTGGTGATACCGGCAGTGTGCCATTCCATATTGGCTTAGAAAATCTGGTTTTAGAGGGTCGCGCTGAGCGCTGGGCCGATATCGGCGTAACCTACAACTGTATGCAAAATAAAGTATTCTTCTCTGATTTCGAAGCAATTCAGGGTGGCTATGACCGACCGCCTGCTGGAGGTTAGCTAAGTATTGTGGCTTCAGATCCAATGGCGGTCTCCATTGCAGTTATCGCTTTAGCTGTACCAGCAACGGGATCTGGCTAGATAAAACCATGTGGCAGACTATCAAGACAGCAGCCAAACCCACTGGCATAGAACTGCTGATCATCTTTCTTATAAGCGGCGGATTGGTGTTATTTACTCACTATTCACTGATCGAAGATAGGTTTCTGCAGTCCGCCTCGGTTGCCAACGAAGATTGGCACGCTACCTTCATTAGGTTAGCTGATAAGTTGAATGGAGCCACGGCCATGCATTATGTATCTTTGGGCCTGTTTTGGGCCTGTATTGGCTTGCTGGCGTACGTTGGCCTATGGGTTATATCCAATGTCGCTATTGCGCTTTGGAATGGAATTGTTTACGAAGGTTTCTATGTGCATAAGGTGCCGGTGCTGATACGGGCACGCCACATCACTTGGGTGTCTCTGGTAGTGGCCCTGCTTTTAGCGTTATTCCTGATATCAATTCAATATGGTATTCCCAGTACCTTAATCTTATTTACTCGAGTGTTTGCTAACTCTGCAGCACTGACCCGAGTTGGCTACGGTTTATTATCAGTTTGTGCCCTATCGCTGAATCTTTTTTTGTTATTCACACTTTTCAAAATTACTTGGCAATTGGCCAAACTGGCGGCGAGCACGAGCTAAGCCTCTGACCCATCAAGCCCGGGCTGAGACTTTGACAAGGCCTTAAAGCTGGCTTTCACGCTTATGCTTGTATAATAAGGCCAGCATAAGCGATGAGTACTAGAACTAAAACCTTTGGGTTAATCCTAATAGTTTTTCTGATTTCACTGGTTAGTTTGTATTTTGCCTCAACTCATTTGATTTTAAACCAGTTTGCGGCAATCGAGAAAAACAACCTTATCACCGACGATAATCGCGGCGTAAATGCACTGTTGAACAAGGCCGATCAACTGGAGTTTAAGGCGATCGACTGGGCCAACTGGGACGATACCTATAAATTTGTGGTTGATCGTAACCAGGCCTACGCAACTTCCAACCTGCAACTCAGCGCCCTGCAAGATTTGGGCATTAACTTTATGCTATTTATTAATAACGCCGGTCAGCTAGTAAAAGGCGTGGGACTTGATTTACAAACTGGCAAAGGCCTATCGGTGCCTGCTAGTCTTGGGGTCGATATTAAGCCCGGCAGTTACCTTTTACAACACGCCGATACCACGACCCATATTAAGGGGCTTTTGAACCTGCCAGAGCACCCCTTAACTTTAGTATCGCTGCCGATTTTAACCTCAGCAGGTGATGGTCCAACTCACGGCACGCTAATTTTTGGTCAATATTTAACCAACGTTGAAATTGGCAAACTGGCTGAGCTGACCCAGCTTAACCTAAACTATTACGCGCTCGATCAGCCTAACCTACCAGCCGATATCGCTGCTGTGTCGCCCAGTTTAAGCACTAACCAAGTCGTGGTTAAGCCTGTGAATAGCCAGACTGTCGTTGGCTATTCCATTATGCCCGACATTTATGGCAAGCCGTTTTTGGTGGCGCGGGTGCAGACCACTCGCGATCTATTTAACCAGGGCCGGCGTAGCGCCATCTTTGATTTAGTCGTGATTGCCTTCGTGACTTTGGCGGCGCTACTATCAACCCTATACATTACCAATAAGCTGGTTGAAAAAAACAAGATCATTCAGCTTAAAGACGAATTTTTTTCGATGGCGTCACATGAACTGCGTACACCGCTAACAGCCATTCGCGAAAATAGCTTGCTGGCACTTGATTTGTATGGCGGCCAGATGGATGAAACTTTGACTACTGCTATGAAAAATATTAATCGCTCAAGTTCTGAGCTAATTAAAGTGGTGAATAATTTCCTGGACGCCGCCCGACTAGAACAGGGGCGGATTGTGCTTAATCCTAGTCGGTTTGCGCTTAACGAAGTCGTTAGCGAGGTTAGCGGCGAGCTGGCGCAGTTGGCGGCTGAAAAAGGCACCCATATTAATTTCACGGGATTGGCGGATTTGCCATTGGTTCAGGCTGATCGCGATCGGGTGCGCGAAGTAGTTTATAACCTACTAGGCAACGCCCTAAAGTATACCAACGAAGGCGGGGTGATTTTAACAGCCCAAGTAGCGGACTCGCAAATCGAGGTAACGGTGGCAGATAACGGGGCCGGCATGAGTGAAGAGCAAAAGAAAAGAGTTTTCCAGAAG
>CAZHVB010000030.1:0-5525 GCA_964535365.1 uncultured Candidatus Saccharibacteria bacterium
CATTCAACAACCAAAGCTGATTAAGCTAGCTAAAACCAGTGGCTTAAGCCGTGAATTGCAGACAGAGCTGGTGCTTGGTTTTAGGCTAGCTACCCGGTAAGGTGCCGAGCGTAACCGAAATTTGCTGACTTTTACCGACGCGTAAAATAGTTAGCGTCACCACATCACCGGGTTGGTGCTGGCCAATCAGGGTTGCCAGGCTTTGTTTGGCGTTAATATCGCTGCCGTTAACCTGGGTAATGACGTCGCCGGCTTTTAAGCCCGCTTTATCGGCCGGACCGCCGGCGATGATGGCTGGTTGACCACTGTTACCAATCAGATAAGCTCCCTGGTCAACCGACAGGCTGTACTGCCTAGACACGTCACTATTAATATCAAGGTAACGCACACCAAGGTAAGCTTTTTGCAGCTTACCAGATGACTGAATGCTCGATATATCGGCTTTAACTTGACTAATCGGGATCGCGAAACCAATGTTTTGTGCGTTGCCAGCCACAGCTGTGTTCATGCCAATCACCTGGCCTTCCATATCCACAAGCGGACCGCCCGAATTACCTGGATTAATAGCGGCGTCGGTTTGCAACAAATCCTGCAGGCGCTCGGTTTCGCTAGTACCCTCGCCTGCTACCACCGGTCTGCCAATGCCAGAAATAATACCGCTGGTCACGGTGTTACTGAACTGGCCTAGAGCATTACCGATCGCTACCACTCTTTGGCCAACCACAATCTGATCAGAATCACCAAGCACAGCTGGCGTTAAACCGCTAGCATCAATTTTGATAAAAGCCACATCATTTAGCGGGTCGGTACCAACAACCTTAGCGTTTTTATATTCTTTGTTATCGGAGGTTGTTACGGTAATGGAGTTGGCACCAACAACCACGTGTTTGTTGGTTAAAATCAAACCATCTTTCGATAAAATGATACCGCTGCCGCTGGCTTGCGTAGCCTGGCTGAAGCCAAAAAAAGTCTGGCTTACGCCGTTAGTTGAAATATTAACTACACTTGGGCCTACTCGGTTCACCACATCAATAATGGCCGAGCTTTCTTCTAAAACAACCTGCTGCGAACGGTTTTTATCAACCGAAAAATAATTACTAAATGCCAAAAGCGCCAAAAAACCACCCAGTAAACCGGCTATTAAACCAACGATTAGTGGACCGCCTAGTTGTTTGGGTAATCTGGCATGCGGCTTGCGGATATGCAGAGCTTTATTTGTTGGCGGTGTTTTAGGTTCCGGCATCGGCTTTCCTTTCTAAAGTTTAATATCCCATCTGGTACCAATGATTAATACAATCAAAAGCGCAAAAATAACTACTACGTATTCAAACAATCGCCGTTTACCTAGTTTAGTTTGCATGTGATCAAGGTACATGCTGCCAAAAATATAACTGACCAAACCAGCCACCAGGGGGGCCTGAGGAATCAGAATTCTAGCGTTAAAAAATGAATAAACCACTAGCCATTGATAGAATAGCCAGCTTAATTGGGCCACGAGTAACCCCCAGCTAAAAGTCAGGAGCCAGTGCGCTTTTTCCTGGTAGGCCGTTAGCAAGTGATCGGCACTGATAACGCTGACTAACCACGCGCCACCAATAACTGCTAAAAGCGGTAGCTGGCGGCCGAGCAAAAATAAGATGGTAAGACCGATAAACTGGCAAATCGCGGACTGTAGCGCAATACCAGCATGATTATTTAACGGTTTCACCACGATTAGCCAGATGTAGTATAGAGCGGCCAAGCCGAGTTCGATTGGGAGGTCGCCAATAGTTAAAATCAAAAGTACTACAAAGCTAAAACCAACTGTCAGATCGCACAGATTGTCGCGTAGGCTACGCGCCCAGAGCTTGATTTGGCCAAAGTATGAAGTTGAGCGGCCATGGCGATGGCTACGAAAAACCTGCCATTTACTGGCCAAAACCAGGCCAAAAGCCAACGGCGATAAACCGAGGCGAACTAGCAAAACGGCAGCTGTTACCAGGATTAGATTTGGTAGCCAAACGGTCAGTAAATGTTTAAAAAAGTTTCTCATTTTAGACTAATCAACGGGCGTGTAGTTGCTGCCCAAAATTATGGTAATATCACTGGTTGGCTGGATGACGATTTGCGCCTGAGCTTGCGCACTAAAACGTTTTTCTAGATAGTGCACGGTGTAAGGCTTGTTGCCATTGGAATGATCGTAAATTAGAGTTTGGGTGTAATCTTTGGTAGCGGCATTACCGATAGCCACTACCTGGTAGCCATAACTGCGTAGAATAGTCGCTGTTTGTTTAGCCAAGTCGGGTCGATCGGTACCGTTGAGTAGGCTGATTGTCGCTCCTTCGCGCTTAATGTAGCCATCGGGCATCAAACTACGCACATAGCGCTTAATGTCCGTAAAGTTGCCGCTGCGCGGTACTAAGACCGACTGGCCGTTAATCGTTTCGCTAGCTAAATAGTTATTGGGCGCATTGGTTAAACCGGCCTGGGTAATTTGGTTTGGCTGAATCTGTTTAGATATATCATAAAGCTTCAAGGCGTCGGATATACTGATATCGGTCTGTAAGTGGTTGCCTAGTGTTTGCAGTAAGCTATTAAGTTTGATGGGGTTGGCAAGCGTAGATATACCCAGAACTTTTTGTTTTAGAGCCAAAAGCACTAATTGCTGGCGATGGCTGCGGTCGAAATCGCTGGTGGTTTCACGGCTACGAACGTATTTAAGCGCCGTATCGCCGTTCATATGTTGCTGGCCAGCCGCAATATATAGCGGCTGGTAGCCTTTCAGTTGGGGATCTGGAAAGAAGGGATCATACAGGGCCTGCGGTACCTTAATGTCGATACCGCCAACCGTGTTAACTGCTTCCTTAAAGGCATCAAAATCCAATCGAATGTAATAATGAATCGGGATACCCAGGTTTTGCTCGATGGTTTGCTCTAAAAGGCCGGGGCCGCTGCCGAGTCTCTCTTCATCACCATAGGCATGAGCGGCATTAATTTTGGCCGAACCGTGGCCTGGAATCGGCACATATAAGTCACGCGGGATGCTGAGCATAGTAACGTCGTGACTCAACGGGTCAAGACTAACCACCATGATTGTATCGCTCAGATCACCGCCGGGATGGTTAGGTCCACCGATACCGATCAAAAGAATATTGACCCGTCCATCACCCTCACCTTTCAAGAGGTTGGGGTTAACGTTTTCGGTCAAAGCTGCAGCCGTATTACCTTTAACAATAATTTTGTGGGCAACTAAGTAAAAGCGCGTAGCCAAAAGAGCAACACTTAGTAATAAAGCGCCTGTCGATATAAGGCTAACGCGTTTGATGAGTTTGTGCCGGCTAAAAAAACGGCCTAATCTAGACTTAGGGGTTAGTCTTAGGCGCGGCGGCGGTAATTCAGCACCATGATCAAAGCTCATTTGCTCGGCGTGATTAGTGCTTTTGCCGCGGCCCAGACTGCCACCCAACAAGCGAATGCGACCGCGTTTTTTGTGCTCCATTACAAAGGCCTAGTATAGCTTAATCGCACTGTCACGGTAAACACTTGCTGGTTTGGTGGAGCCGAACCACCTGGTGGGTTATACTAAATGACAATGGATAAACCTGACAGCCCCAAGCCGGCGGATGCGCTAGCTAGCGCGCCGGCGCGCCCAAAACGCTCTTACCGGGCATTCAAAATTGCGGCCAGCTGGGTTTTGGCATTAGTGGTCGCCCTGACGCTACAGCGGTTTGTATTCCAATCCTACCAAGTCTTCGGCCATTCTATGGAGCCGACCCTGAGTGAGGGAGATTACCTGATCATTTCGAAGCTCGGCGTTACCTGGGCCGATATCAGCCATGGTCACTACGTACCCCACCGGGGCGATATTATTGTACTTAATAGTCCGCTTGATGGTACGCGCTTAGTTAAACGCGTCATTGGTTTGCCTGGTGAGCGAGTGGTGGTCAGCGGTGGAACCGTCACAGTTTATAATAGCGACCGCCCCGAAGGTTTTGACCCTTACCAAAGCCTGAGTCTGCCCCCGGTCTATGCATCCGGCCAATTGACTATGGTAATACCAAACAACGACATTTTTGTGGTTGGTGATAACCGCGAAGCCGGTAATTCACTTGATTCGCGTAATGACTTAGGCCCGGTGCCCGTCAGCGATATTATTGGTAAGCTGGTTTTGCGCCTGTGGCCACCGTCTAGAATTGACGCTTTTTAGATAGTAATGCCTAAAGCTATCAAGCAATTTATCGATCAAAACAGCGCTTACTTGGCATGGGCAGTGGCCCTGATCGCGAGTCTAGGCAGCCTCGGCTTTAGCCAAATCCTGCACTACACGCCTTGTGTCTTGTGCTGGTACCAACGCATTGCCATGTATCCGCTCGTGGTCATCCTAGCGGTCGGTATCTTAACGGCTGATAAGAAGCTAGCTAATTACGTTTTGCCCTTATCAATTGGTGGCGGTGTTATCGCTTTTTATCATAGTCTCTTGCAATGGGGCATCCTTCCAGAAAAAATCGCGCCCTGCGTGGCTGGGGTATCGTGCCTAACTAAATACATTAACTGGTTTGGTTTTATCACCATTCCGTTTATGTCTTTAATAGCTTTTGTGATCATCACGGCTCTTATGCTAAATTACAAAAAGGCCCATGCGTAAATCGAGTTTGATTTTACTAGCTATTACCGTTTTGGTAGTTGGGGGCATGATTGCCCTATTTATGATTTTTAATAAATCAGCGCCTATTACTAATGGCCAAGATGGGGGCTCCGGCCAAATCGTGCGTTCGACAAGCCATAGACTTGGCGATGGCGCGGTCACAGTAGTGGAATTTGGCGATTACGAATGCCCGGCTTGTGGCGCGGCTTACCCGATTCTTAAACAAATTATCGCTAACTACAAAACTAAAATTAGCTTCGTATTTCGTAACTTCCCCCTTACTTCAATTCACCCCAACGCCACTATTGGTGCCGAGGCAGCCGAGGCAGCGGGCCTACAGAACAAGTTTTGGGAAATGCATGACATGTTATACGAACACCAAAATGATTGGGGTTCCAGTCCAGAGGCCGAGTCGCTGTTTGAAAGCTACGCTCGGGTGCTGGGCTTAGACGTCAATAAATTCAAAACAGATGAATCCAGTAGCCAGATATCCAATATTATTGCCGCCGACGTGGCCGATGGCAACGCCCTGGGTATTAACGCTACACCGACTATTTACATCAACGGCCAAGCCCAAAGCTCATACGACTACAACACCCTAAAAGCTGCGATCGACAAAGCCCTAAAGTAGCCAGGTACGCTTTAGGCTTAAGCTTGGTTATAATTAAGTCAAGGTGGCAGACCAAATACAAACATTGATCAATCAAGCCAAAGCGGTTTTGGCCCAAAACGACCGCGGCAACTATACAGTCCCTGCGCCCGAGTTTTATCCCCACCAATGGCTTTGGGATTCGTGATTTATTGCTGTCGGCCTAGCCAATACCGATCCTAGACGGGCCGGAATCGAAATTGACTCGCTGTTTCGTGGCCAGTGGCAAAACGGCATGTTACCTAATATCGT
>CAZHVB010000031.1:0-5461 GCA_964535365.1 uncultured Candidatus Saccharibacteria bacterium
TCTTTCTTAGTGTCTTTAGCGGCTTGCTCCATAGCGCTATAAACCAATCTTTCGGCCAGTGTCAACTTGCCATCAAGCATGGTTTTATTAATTAATCTTTGCACCAAGACGCTTTTGTATAGCCGATCGGGTAAAATGGTGCGCTGCAGTTTAACGGTTTTCTTGCGTGGCATACTACTTACTACTTATCACTTATTTATTTGCTCGCTTGGTACCGTAACGACTACGGCCCTTTTTGCGACCCTCGACACCAGTAGCATCTAGTGTACCGCGCACTATATGGTAGCGCACGCCGGCTAAATCAGGTACGCGACCGCCGCGAATCACCACAACTGAATGTTCCTGTAGAGTATGGCCTTCGCCGCCAATATAGGCCCAAACCTCTTGGCCGTTCGTCAAGCGCACCCGCGCCACTTTACGCAGCGCCGAATTGGGCTTTCTGGGCGTCATCGTAGTAACCCGCACACAGACACCGCGCTTGAAAGGCGAAGGTTTATTGTAGTAACGCCGCCGCAACACATTTTGCACCTTGTGCAGAGCTGGTGATTTCGATTTGTTGGCCGAACTCCGCCTAGCTTTGCGGATTAGTTGATTAACGGTTGGCATAGTTAGGCTATATTAACAGATAAGTTAAGCTGGCTCAACCGGATCATCCTCAATCTCAATCCCATGATAACCAGTACCGACCGGTATCTGGCGACCGATAATCACATTCTCTTTCAGGCCGTAGAGTTTATCTACCCGACCTTGTATCGCAGCACTGATCAGGACCCGGGTAGTATCTTGGAAACTAGCGGCACTCAAGAAAGAATCCGATTGACTGGCAACCCGTGCCACCCCTAGCAGTAACTGGCGGTAAATTGCTGGCTGCTTTTTAGCACCCAGCAACTTTTCGTTTCCTTCAACTACCAAGGCTTTGCTGACAATATCACCATTTACAAACAAGCTATCGCCCGGATCTTCGATTTGCACCCGACTTAACATTTGCCGGACTACGATTTCCAGCTGTTTATCGGCAATCTGCTGGCCCTGTAGGTTATAGATGGCTTGAATTTCGGTCATGATATAGCGCTGCACAGTGGCTTCATCAGTCAAAAGCAACAGGTCCTGCAGGTTAATTGAGCCACTAGTTAACCGCTGACCTGCCGTAACTAGATCGCCGTCTTTAATTAGCAGCGTCCTGTAGATTGGCACCGTGTATTCCCGTGTATCGGTGATGTCAGAAACTACGTTAATTTGTGTTTTTAGAACCTTAACTTTACCTTCGTGGCGACTAATAAAGGCCTGGCCCTCGCGCGAAACCGATAGAATCTCACCGCGAGTAATCGTATCGCCGCTTTTAACCCGCACTTGGCTATGTGCTTCAAGCGGATAGGTAGCAATGTTGTTTTCTGGTGCACTAACGATAAGCTGATATTGGCCTTTGCTTTGCTTCAGGCTAACTACACCGTCAATGTCCGATAAAATAGCTTGGCCGCGCGGCGTGCGGGCTTCAAACAACTCTTCGATGCGCGAAAAGCCGTGTGTGATGTCCTCTTCAGCAGTGCCACCACGGTGAAAAGTTCGTAAGGTTAACTGAGTGCCTGGTTCGCCCACGGCCTGAGCGGCAATTACCCCAACCGGCACGCGCAGTTCAACCATCTGGCCGCGGCCTAGATCTATGCCATAACAAGTGCGGCAAATACCGCGGCGGCTAAGACACTTTAGTACGCTTCTGATCTTGACTTGCTGCAGGGTATCATCAGAGGCAATTTGGTCGGCTATATCACGACTAATAACTTCGCCTTTACGCGCGTAGCTACGATTGTTTTTGCCGATGATGGTTTCAGCCGCGATTCGACCCGATAGCGAAAAAGCCAAATTCTGACCGCTAACTTCGGTGCGCGCCCGATCGATAAAGATACCTTCGCTGTCACCACAATCCTCGTCAATCGTAAAGATATCCTGAGCCACATCTACTAGTCGGCGAGTCAAGTAACCCGCGTCGGCGGTTCTAAGGGCAGTATCAACCAGGCCCTTACGCGAACCGCGAGCGCTAGAAAAGTACTCTAGTGGCGTGAAACCTTCTTTAAAGTTAGACCTGATTGGTAGCTCCATGGTTTCACCGTAAACATCTTGGATTAAGCCTTTCATACCAGCTAGCTGGGCAACGGTACTCAAACTGGCTCGCGCTTCTGAGGTAACAGTGATAGTGGTGCTGTTATCCTCTTTGGCAAACTGCTCTTCTAACACGGCCTTGAGTTTCTGATTGATATCTTGCCAAACCTCAATTGTTAAACGCGAGCGCTCTTCGTTCGTAATTAAACCCTGGGCATATTGGTTGCTAATTTCTACGGCTCGCTTTTCACCTTCAACAAGAAGTGCTTTCTTTTGCTCTGGTACAACGTAGTCGTCCATGCCAGTGGATAAGCCAGAGTCTGTAGCGACAACAAAGCCCAGGCTTTTGATTTTGTCGGCAGTTTGAGCGGTTACTTCCTCGCCATAATGGTTAAAAATATCGGTCAATAGCTGCTGTAGATCCTTACCCTTAAAAGTCTGGTCATAAAATGGCATGTCGTCTGGCAAAACTTCGTTAAACAACACCCGGCCGTAAGTCGTGACTAGGGTTTCACCTTTAACATTCAATCTAATTGGTGTTTGGTACTCAATCACCCGTTCATCAAAGGCATAAGTAGCTTCGGCGACCGATTCGTAGCTATGTTTGACGGGTTGAGTGGCAAAGCGGTTGTAAGTAATGTAATAAACACCGAGCACAATATCCTGGGCAACGTAAATAATACTTTTGCCGTCGGCTGGTTTGAGTAGGTTGTGGTTGGCAGCCATGTAGAGTTTAGCCTCAAGCTGAGCGGCTCGACTGAGCGGCAAATGGACTGCCATTTGGTCACCATCAAAATCGGCGTTGAAGCCGGCACAAACCAGTGGATGCAACTGAATGGCTTTGCCCTCAATTAAAACTGGCTTAAAAGCCTGCACGCCTAAACGATGCAGGGTCGGGGCGCGATTTAAAAGTACGTACTTTTCTTTAATCACTTCATCAAGCGCATCCCAAACCTCGGTTTCGCCGCGTTCAATCATGCGGCCGGCCATTTTAACGTTATGCGCAAACTCTTTATCAATCAATTGACCAATCACAAATGGCTTAAATAGCTCAAGTGCCATCATCTTAGGTAGTCCACACTCATCCATCGCCAACTCCGGCCCGGCTACAATCACACTCCGCCCCGAATAATCTACCCTTTTACCTAAGAGATTCTGGCGGAAACGACCCTGCTTACCGCGCAGCATATCCGATAGCGATTTGAGGCGGCGGCGGCCACCAGTAGTACTAACCGCTCGCCCGCTGCGAGCGTGAGCGTTATCAATCAATGCGTCAACCGCTTCTTGCAGCATGCGCATTTCGTTACGCAAAATCACTTCAGGCGCCTTAATATCGATCAATTTTTGCAGGCGGTTATTGCGGTTAATAACCCGCCGGTACAAATCATTTAGATCACTTGTAGCAAACCGGCCGCCCGGTAGCTGTACCATCGGCCGAAGGTCAGGCGGCAAAACCGGTAGATTCTTTATAATCATCCAATTGGGGTCAATGCCGGCTTTACGCATCCCCTCAAGCAGTTTGAGCCGTTTTAATACCTTGCGCCGACGTTGGCCCAGGGCTTCGTCCGACTCTTTAGTGAGTTCTTTAACTAGTTTATCAAGCTTAATTTGACCCAAAAGTTCTAAAACAGCGACTGCGCCGGTTTGGGCCGTGAAAACCTCGCTATAACGGTCGCCTAGATCACGAAATTCATTTTCGCTTAAAAGCGCCTTCACAACTAGGCCATCAAGCTGCACTTTGTCGGCACTGTAGCGTTCCTCGAGTTGAGCTAGGGCCGTACCTTGGCGTTCGGCAATTGACTTAAGATCAGCGTTTTTCTTACCGGTTTCACTGTCAAATTGCTTTTTGATCAGCTGCTGTTGGCCTTTATAGTCGGTTGCTAGCTTTTCAAGCGCCGCTTTTTTCTTAGACTCTTCGACGTTTACGACAACATAACTGGCAAAGTAGACGATTCTCTCCAGGTTTTTGGCAGTCATGTTCAGTATCTGACCAATAGTTGAAGCCGTCCCACGCAAATACCAAATGTGCGCCACCGGTACGGCGAGCTCAATGTGGCCCATTCGCTCGCGGCGAATAATGCTGCGGGCTACTAGTACACCGCAGCGGTCACAGGTGACGCCACGATAGTGGGTACCTTTATATTTGCCGCAGTAACATTCCCAATCTTTGGTTGGGCCAAAAATGCGCTCATCAAATAAGCCATCGCGCTCTGGACGCAAGGTGCGGTAGTTGATGGTTTCTGGTTTGGTAACCTTGCCATGCGACCACTCTAAAATCCGCTCTGGCGAGGCTAAACCTAAGCGAATAGCGTCAAAGTCAGTGGCTTGGCGTTCGTGTAAGTAAACTTCTTCGCGTTCCATCACTTCTCCTTTTAGGCTACCTTGCGTAAATCGTTAGCTTCTTCTTCGAAATTCTCTAAATCACTTTGCTTTGTCGAAGTTTGATCGACTGGTGCCGGCTGTTGATCTTTAGGGGTAGTAGTGCTAATAAACGGGGTGTGAACCGTTTCCTCGATTTCATGGGCCATTTCTTTTTTTAAAGCTTCCTCGGCTTTAATCTCACCTTTAGCTTGTAAAAGTCCGACTTCAAGCCCTAGGCTTTCTAACTCTTTGGTCAAGACTTTAAACGATTCAGGTAGACGTGGGGCACGAATATCCTCGCCTTTGATAATTGCCTCATAGGCTTTAGAGCGACCGATTACATCATCGGATTTAATAGTTAGCATCTCTTGAAGTGTGCTGGCAACACCGTAAGCTTCAAGCGCCCAAACCTCCATTTCGCCAAAGCGCTGACCGCCGTTTTGGGCTTTACCGCCCAGCGGCTGCTGGGTCACCATGGTGTAGGGTCCAGTGGCCCGGGCATGAATTTTATCCTCAACCATATGGTCAAGTTTGTTCATATAAATGTAGCCGACGGTGGTTCGTTCTTTGAATGGCTCACCGGTTCGCCCATCGTATAGCACCATCTTGCCGTCTTCTGGTAAGCCAGCTTGTTTTAAGGCAGCTTTGATCTGGTCAACCGTCACGCCATTAAAGGCGGGGCTGGCGACTTTTTTACCTAGAGCCTGAGCGGCTCTACCTAAATGGGTCTCAAAAATCTGGCCAATGTTCATGCGGCTGGTCACGCCAAGTGGATTCAAAATGATGTCAACCGGCGTGCCGTCCTCTAGATAAGGCATGTCCTCGAGTGGCAGAATACGCGCAATCACACCCTTATTACCGTGCCGGCCGCCCAGCTTATCGCCGACTGTGACTTTGCGCATCTGAGCTACAAACACCCTAATCTCGGCAATAATACCGGCTTTCAATTCGTGCCCTTGCTCACGTGAGAAGACTTGCACCCCTACTACCTTGCCATGCTTAC
>CAZHVB010000032.1:0-5441 GCA_964535365.1 uncultured Candidatus Saccharibacteria bacterium
ATATATTGGTTAAGTCCGCGCACCAGTGCCCAGATTTCATCAAGCGCTTTATCGAACTGGAAATTAGCGACGGCCTGGTGGTATGGTTTGATGTCATGCGATGGTGCTGTGGTTTCGCCAATCACACCTTTTTGATACTGATCAACCATTTTAGCAATCCGTTGCACAAGATTACCTAGGTCGTTGGCTAAAACGCTGTTATAAGTCGTGCTCAGTCTCTCCCAGGTAAAATCACCGTCCTCATAACTTGGAATCTCATGCAAAAAGTAATAACGAAAAGCGTCACTGCCATAACGATTGATAACTTCAACCGGATCAATCGCGTTGCCTAGACTCTTGCTCATCTTCTTGCCGTCGACATTAATAAAGCCGTGTACATAGATAGCCTTGGGTAGCTCTAATCCAGCAGCTAACAGCATGGCAGGCCAAATAGCAGCATGAAAGCGCAAAACGTCTTTACCAATCACATGGACATCTGCTGGCCACCACTTGCTAAAACCTGCGGCTGGATAACCCGTAGCGGTCAGATAGTTAGTTAGGGCCTCTGGCCAAACGTACATCACTTGACCGGCATCGCCCGGCACCTCTATGCCCCACGGCACCTTGGTTTTGGGTCTTGAAAAGCTAATGTCCTCTAGTCCTGTTCTCAAAAGGGCTACTATTTCGTGTTTGCGGGTTTCTGGCATAATACTTAGCTGGTCTTTTTCAATCGCTTCCAGAATCGGTTTAGTGTATTTGCTTAAGCGAAAAAAGTAATTTTCCTCTACGATTTTCTCGTACGGCCGCTGGTGATCTGGGCAAACACCTTTGTTAGTTTCATAGACTTGCTGGGAGACAAATTCTTCGCTGCCAGTACAATACCAGCTTTCATAAGTTTGCTTGAAAATATCGGCCGCTAACTTTTGCCAGATATATTGAGCTGCCTCGATATGGCGGGGGTCAGTCGTACGCACAAACTGATCATACCGGACGTCCAGTAGCTTTATTAAGCTTTGGAAACTACCCAGTATGGAGTCAACGAATTGCTGGGGTTCAAGCTGGCTAGCACGCGCTTTTTCTAAAATCTTGTTGCCGTGCTCATCGGTGCCGGTCGCAAACAAAACGTTATCACCCTGCTGACGGTGATAACGAGCTAGCACATCGGCTTCAATAAACTCCATGGCGTGGCCTAGGTGCGGTTTGTCGTTAACGTACGGAATAGCAGTGGTAACAAAAAATTTGGCCATAACTTGAGCTTATTATCAGAGGTATATTGTAGCACGAAGCGGTTTTTGGTCTAAAGCTTCGTTAATCAGTTTTGTAATTTTTCGCAAGCTGCTGCCGAATCACTTTGATCGATAGGCCTTGGGCTTTTAAGTTCTTAATACGTTCAACTCGATCCAGGCTAGCTGGCAAATGGTAACGCCTAGCTAAACCGACCTCGGCCTGGACAAAGGGCAACAAGCCGATTTCCGTATAGTACTTAACGGTGCTGGTACGCAGGCCAGCCTTTTTTGCCAATTGGGACCGACTCAGTAATTGACCAGTGTCCAGCAATTGGACTCCAGCGGCCCCATTGGTCGCTGTCTGAAGATGAACAGCTGCCCGCTTGGCTAAGTTAGCCTTAACAGGTTCAGCTGACTGGTCAGCAAACTCGCCCCGAACCATGCCGATGGTAGTAATTCGTTTGCCGCTTGGCAAAGGTATAAAATCAACTTCGGCCTCTTCATCAACCATAAAACCATGCTGTTTATAAAAGGCCAGCCCGGACTTGGCAACAATTGGAATACGCAAAATAATTTTGGCGTCTTTTGTAAACCATTGGCCAGCTTTTTCTAAAAGTTTGTCACCATAGCCTTGACGCTCCTCGCCAGGTAGAGTGTGCTGTTCGTAGAGCTCATTGTCGTTATCTTTTCTAGCGGCTAAAAAGGCGAGTATATGATCCGCTCGGCTTACGACCCAAACCTTGTAATGGGGACTGCGCAAAATGTGCTGCCACTGTGCTAGTTTGGTTTGAAAATCAATCGAACGAATGTCACTTTCACTGATACTTTGTTGCCTATTTTGATAGTTAGTTATCCAGCTGGTAGCTTGGACATAGACAATACCGACTACGTCGTCACTAGTTGCCTGGCGAAATTCCACATCTTGCATATACTTATCGCTTATTACTTACTACTTATTTTATCATAAAGTATCAGACAAAACCCGATACAGACGCTGCCAATCCGCTAAACCTAGTTCTTGAGCTCTAGCCTGTGGTTTTACCCCAACCTGGCCTAAAACCCCCACAACTATTTCAGGAGCTAAATTCAGCCCAGATGATAGCGAATTTTTTAACTGTTTACGTTTGCTGCTGAAACCAGCCTTAATAATCCTAAAAAGTCGCTTTGAATCGGCCATAAAGGCAGGGCGATCGCGCCTGATGATCCGAATTAGCGCCGAATCCACCTTGGGTGGCGGGTCAAATAAGACGCGTGGTACGACTTTAATAACGCTGGGTACAGCGTAATACTGAACGCTTAGGGCGAGCACTGACATATTCGGCGGCTTAGCTGTAATGCGTTCGGCCACCTCTTTTTGAACCAGTAGCGCCATCTCACTCGGCGGATTAGGACTCTCAAGCAATATATGCAACAGATTGGAAGTCAAATAATAGGGAATATTGGCTACAACCTTATAGCCTTTTGGTAATGCTCCTAAATTAAACTTCAAAATATCTGCTATCACTAAATCAACGTTGCTTGGCAACTGAGAGTTTAGCTTTCGAGTTAATCCAGCGTCCTTTTCGACCGCAATAACTTTACGGGCACGCAGCGCTAAAACCTTAGTCAGACTTCCGAACCCGGGCCCAATCTCAAGCACTGTATCGGTTTGAACTACACTGGCGGCGGCGGCAATTAAATCAAGTGTTGGTCGATCAAATAGCCAGTGCTGGCCTAAGCTTTTTTTAGTATCACTCATGCCAAACCTAGGTAACCGGTTAAGTTAGAGCAAGCCGAGCTTAGCGGCGCAAGCTGGCCAAGGTTCCCAGCCACGGCGCGCCTGCAAGTTTTGGGCGGCTATATCCTGAGCGGCCGGTGGGGCATCGCTGGGTAGCACGTTGCCGTAACCGGCTGGGGCATAACCCATCCACGTCTCGATGGTAAATTGATAGGCTCCATAAAAACCGTTTCCAGTATTATCAGCATAATTGCCACCACTTTCGCAAAAGCGCAAAGCTGCCCAGACATCACCGGCATAAGTTACGCCACGCACGATAATTCTGGTTACCGGCTGCAGCTCAACCACCACCTGTAGTTTTTTGCGACGCACTTCCTTGCCATTATGATAAGTCACTTCATAGGTCACTAGCTGTTTGCCATCCTTGCCAGCCTGCTTGATCTGAATACTACCAGCCGGTAGGTTGTTATCAAAAACAGTCTGGATTGGTGCAGGAATTACTTCTTCTCTTGCTACAACCGCGCGTCCAACCCTGGTGACTACCACGTGCATATCTTCTGCAATAGCGGCTGTGAGTTTGAAATTAACCAGATCATCCGGACCTAAAACCACGCCTTTTTCGGTCAGCATATCGCCTACTGTCAGCTGGCGCGAGCGAACCCCGAAAGTTCGTCCATCAACAGTAATTTTGAGCGGGATCGATCTTAAAACTATAATCTGATAACCGATTGTGCCGTTGTCGACAATATTGTTAATCGGTTCGGCTTCGTAGCCATCTTCAGGATAAACAGACAATTTGGCGGACTGCTGCACAATTAACTTCGGGTTTTGGTAAGGGGTATTAACGCGGATTTCCCGGCCTTTATCGACTACGATCACCGGTTTGGCACGATAAACATTGATAAAGAAAACCCGGGTGTTAATTGGGGTAGTAACCGAGGGTTCGACTAAATCATCAGCCCCCAAATGAACCTGCGCTCGGTCTAACGCCTCCTGTACCGTGGTGGCGTCAGTCACAAAGCCTAACCGCTTGCCATCTACTGATAGCGTAACCAGCCGATTGCCAGCCGCCCAAACTCCGTGATGATAGGCTAGGGCTCCCAAAATTAAAATAGCTATCAAACCTAGTCGCCACCAGTTCTTGCGTCTAAACCAGTTTGTCCAGCCACCCATACGTCTTATGGCACCCTCTCTATATAAAATGAGTTTACCTCTGTTTTAACAGATTTGTAAGCTATGCGATTGTAACTAGCTTTGAACTTAATTGTCAAACTAGTACTCCAGTTTACTTAAAGGCGTAGATAGCAAGCTAATTTGTTTCATACCTGTAGCCTCAAAATTCACCGTCGCCTCGGCTGGACCTACGCTGACCACTAACCCGTTACCAAATACCGGATGGGTGACTAAATCGCCCTCGTTAAATTGAGCTTCGGCTACCAAACCGATTTTAGGTTCGTTAAATTCGGCCGCCATAGTTATCTGGTCACCCAGCTCAGCGATGAACCGGGCTGGCGGATTATGCATAGTGGCACCGTGCAATAAACGAGTAGCGGCATAACTAAGGTGCAGTTCCTGTTTGGCGCGAGTAATGCCAACATAACATAACCGACGCTCTTCCTCGAGTTGCTCGCCGTCCATTAAGCTACGGCTGTGCGGAAAAACGCCCTCTTCCATGCCGACCATGAATACAATTTGAAACTCCAAACCTTTAGCGGCATGCAGTGTCATTAAAGTTGCTGCTTGGCTATCAGGGTCATAACTATCAACATCGGCTACTAGGGCCACCTCTTCCAGGAAAGCTGGCAAATCAGACTCCTTAAAACCGTGCGCTACGCTAATTAACTCCTGAACGTTTTCCATGCGATCGGCTGCCAAGATAGTGCCATCGTTTAGATAATTTAAATAGCCAGAACGCTTGATGACCAGTTCAATCAAATCGGCCACGCTATGGCTTGCTATGGCTTGCCTAAAACCGCTTATCAATTGATAAAAATCACTGAAAGCAATTTGGGCGTGGCGGGTGACGGGCGCAGATCCCACTTGTTTAAGAGCTTCTATAATTTCCAGTCGACTGGATTCTTGCCAGTTAAAAAAGTTGGCTAAGCTCTTTTCGCCCAAACCCCTGGGCGGTAAATTGATAATCCGACGCAAATAAACACTATTAACTGGTTGATAGATGAAGTTTAAGTAAGCCAGTATGTCTTTGATCTCTTTGCGCTCATAAAAGCGGACACTACCGATTACTTTATAGGGCAGGCCGGCACGCACAAAAGCTTCTTCTAAGCTACGGCTCTGAGCGTTGGCGCGGTACAAAACGGCAAAATCGCGTAACTTTTTACCCCGGTTAAGCAGCTTTTTGATTAGGCTTACTACTAGCTCCGCCTCGGCGACTTCGCTTGTAACCGGCCAAACCCTCACTGGGGTGCCGGTTTGATTTTTAGTCCAAAGCGCCTTATCTGAGCGTTGCCGGTTCTGACTGATTACGGCTTGAGCAGCGTTTAGGATACTGGCTGTTGAAC
>CAZHVB010000033.1:0-2834 GCA_964535365.1 uncultured Candidatus Saccharibacteria bacterium
TTTTAGGGCCATCTCGCCGCTTAAGTAACTAGCCACCTTAAAGCCGTTATTGCTATCATTAAACTGTTTAAAAGCACCCACTAGCGATTGCAGCCGCAACTTGGCAATCCGCCGATCAGGGCCTAAGTGGACCAGCCGCACCGATACTTCGTAACCAAGCTTGCTAATTTTCTCGCTGGTAGCTTGAACCTGGGCTTTTTGTTGGTCGGTCATGTCAGCGGCGGCGTTACTGGGTTTAGTTTCTGGCGGCTTAATAAAAGCTAGCATCAGGTTTTTTAATAAACCAGTGGCACTACCGGCTAGGGTGCCTCCCCTGCCCTCACGGATAGATTGCATATAAGCTTCGCCGCGGTTATGCCAGCTGTCGTCAACGGGTCGGGCTAGAATTTGAATCCAGGCTTCCTCGTTGGTCTCATCTAATTTAGCCAGTACAGCTGTAATACCGGCCAGCGGGTCAACCTCAAAACTTTTGAAGGTTTTAATTGGAATAACATCGCTGTTAACCAGCGACAATTCGGCGCCTTCGACCATACGCTGGCCAACCGGCTGCTCACTATAATCGGTTGCAATCTCGCGTATATTGACCTTTGGGTACTGGGCGTAAATTTGACCCTCTACAAAGCCGCGCAGATGCTTTGGCGTCCAAACGTAAAATCGGATTTGTTTATTGGTCGAGACGATCTCAAAACCAATGTGTTCTTGTAGGGCACCTTCCCGCACTAGTTCCTGGCGGGGGCGCAAAATCCCATGCAAAGCCGCAAACATTTGCTCAGCGTTTAAGGCTTGCTTTTCGTTGTCCTTGGGTACCTCAATCAGTAGCAGGCTAAATTCGCTATCACCCACCCAGCGCAAGCGCCGGCGATTCTGCCAAACTCCATAAGCCAGTATCGCTACCACTACCACCCAGCCCCACCACTGGAATAGAATTTTACCGATTAACTGCAGAATAGCGAATAAAAAAGATAGAATTACACTCATCCAGCCAACGCGTAGGTGGCTTTAGCAACTCGCTTAAATTGCTTTTTACCTTGCAAGTTCAGAATCACCGTGGTTGGTTTAACCTGACGCACCTTGAGGACGCGTTTAACGATCTCGTCCCGGTGCAACGGCGATTCTTTAGCTAGAATGGTGATAATCACATCGGCCACCGTACCCTTGGAATACCCCCACTCTTTTAAGGCATAAATACCTCGTCCGACTAACACAAAACGGTCGTCTTTAATCAGCTCATTGTGAATTGCCTGGGTTGTCACGTCCCGTCGTTTGAAGTTTGAGCTACGAATCGCTTCGGCGATAGCCGTGAAGTGCATCGGCTTGGTATTTTTCTGCAAAATGACGTAAATTTTGTCGCGAATGCTTTTAGGGTTAACCAGCGGATTAGTGACTAAACCCCAATGATCATCCAAACTAACCACGCGTTTGCTGGATCGAGCCAGGCCGTGTAGGTGATGATCTTCTAGTTTGGTTGGCATCTGCTCGCGCAGTTCAGCTAGCTTCGCTGGCCGACCGAGCTTGGTAGCGGCGTCGACCAGTTCTTTTGAAAGCTGGTGCAAGCGCTTTTGGTCATGGTGAGCCTTCAGCGCCACGCTGTGATGAAAATCGTCATCATCATACAGCACCTCAAAATCTGGTAGTAAATGGGCCAAAAAGCTAACCTGGGCATGGCCGCTTTGATCGTGCAGGCCAAAGCGGGACGCTAGCTCGTGTACTGGCGCTACTCGCCCCAATTCCTCTAGATGGCGACTAAAACTATCTTTGATTTGGGTCAAATGTGGGTGTTTAATGGCCGGCAAACGATTTGATACCTGTTTTTCAATCTGACGTACGCGTTCGCGGGTAATGCCCAGTTGTCGGCCGATTTCCTCTAATGTTTCTTTGCGCCCTTTTAGACCAAACCGACCAGAAATAATGCGTCGCTCACGCTCTTTATCAAGCGTGTTTAAAATGTCCTCCACCACCTTTGGGATTTCTAGTTCGTGGGCGGTTGCGGTTTTGGCCATATCAGTTCATAACTCCTATTTTTCTAATTTGTTAGATTATATAACATGGCGTAACCGGTGTCAATCAAGTCTTTTTGGCTCGAAATCGCCGCTGTTTACCCCTGTCCACGAGCAGCGCTTGAGCCTTTTGTAGGCTGATTTTGGCAGGCTTAGCGTCTTTTGGTAAGGGTGCGTTGAGCTTGCCATCTGTCACATATGGCCCATAAGGGCCGTTTTTGAGCTGGATTGGGCTATCTTTGAAGCTTTTAATCAGAGCTTTGGCTTTTTGGCGCTGTTTAGCCTTAACTAAAGCTATAGCCTCTTTCAAGCTAACTTTCAGGGGGTCTATTTCCCCTAGTGACACCGCTAGACTGCCGGCTCTCACATATGGCCCATAAGGGCCGATATCAGCGGTGATCATCTGACCGGTTTTATCCTGCCCAAGCGCACGTGGCAGCTTAAGTAAAGGTAGTGCGTCAGCCAGGCTGACCTCATCTAGGCGTAGCTGTTTTGGTATCGGGATAAAGCGCGGTTTTTCGTCATCACTAGCTTCACCCACCTGAAACACCGGCCCAAACCGAGCTAAACGCGCAAAAATCGGTTTTTTAGTGGCCGGATCTAGCCCGAGCTTACGCATTTGGCTGGCTTCCTGGCGGCTGACGGCTTGCGATTTTTCGACCGTTTTATGAAACGGCGGGTAAAAATCAGCCAGCATGGCGCGCCAGTTGGTGTGACCTTGCGCAATCTCATCAAAATCGTCTTCAACTTTGGCCGTGAACTGATAATCCATAATTTCAGCGGCGTGTTTGACTAAAAAATCAGTCACCACTTCGCCTATCTCCGTTGGTGATAGCT
>CAZHVB010000033.1:2934-5091 GCA_964535365.1 uncultured Candidatus Saccharibacteria bacterium
GCGTGTTTGACTAAAAAATCAGTCACCACTTCGCCTATCTCCGTTGGTGATAGCTTACCTTTATCGCTCGCTAGCTGAACAGCTTGCTCGCTAGCTTTAATTTGGCCATCTTCAAGGCTTAAGCTAGTGATTGGCTGGGGCTTACCTTCGTGATCGATTTTTTCCACGTAACCGCGTCCCTGAATGGTTGAGATAATCGGTGCGTAAGTCGACGGACGGCCAATACCTAAGTGTTCCAATTTTTTAACTAGGCTGGCTTCGGTGTAGCGTGGTTTTGGTTTGCCCGGTGTCTCCGTAGCTGTAATTTCCGCTGGCACCAGCTTTTGGCCGTTAGTCAGGCTTGGCAAAATGCGATCATCGGCTTGGCGTCTTAAGACTTTCAACCAACCATCAAACAATAGAACTTCGCCGGTTGCCTTAAACACCGCCTGGTGATTTGAGATAGCAATCGTAATGTTGGTACGTTCAATTTTAGCTGCTGCCATTTGGCTGGCTAGACTACGCGCCCAGATCAGCTGATACAACCGGCTTTGTCGCGGGTCACCAGCTACCTGCTCGTGCTTAAAGTGGGTTGGTCTGATGGCCTCATGCGCTTCCTGGGCTAATTTAGATTGAGTTTGGTAGCGACGCAGTTGATGGTAGCGATCGCCAAAGCGGCTTTTGATCTCATTGCCAGCTTCAGCCAGGGCTGATTCGGCTAAATTGAGCGAATCAGTCCGCATATAGGTGATGTGACCGGCTTCGTACAACTTTTGGGCTAAAACCATGGTTTGGCGGACCGAAAAGCCAAGGTTGCTAGCCGCAGCTTGCTGCAAGGAACTGGTGGTAAGGGGTGGTGGTGGCGATTTAGTGGCTGGCTTTTGGCTGATAGCTTTAACGCTATAACTGGCTTTTTTTAAGCCCTCTAGAAAAGCTTTAGCCGCTGGCTTATCTTTTAGTAAACTATCCAGTTCGGCTTCAAAACTGCTGCCACTGGCCTTAAATTGGGCTGTGACTTTGAACGCGCCACCCGGCTTAAAATTACCTATCTCGCGTTCTCGTTCCACAATCAAGCGCACGGCAACCGATTGCACGCGCCCAGCCGATAGGCCGCGGCGAATTTTACGCCACAACACCGGTGATAGTTCATAGCCTACCAAGCGATCTAAAACGCGGCGGGCTTGCTGAGCGTCAACTAAGTTTTGATTGATAGTCCGCGGGTTGGCGATGGCATCTGCGATCGCCGTTTTTGTTATCTCGTGAAAGCCAATCCGCTTAGTCCGGATCGGTTTTAAGTCAAGCGCTTGGCTTAAATGCCAGGCAATTGCTTCGCCTTCACGGTCTTCATCGGTCGCAAGCCATACCACACTAGCCTTTTTAGCAGCCTGCTTTAATTTAGCAACTGTTTTTTGCTTATCGTCGGGCACGATGTACTCTGGGTCAAAATGCTTTTTAATATCCACGCCCATTTGTTTTTTAGGCAGGTCGCGTACGTGTCCGTAGCTTGATTCCACCTCAAAATCGCTGCCCAAATATTGGCCGATCGTTTTGGCTTTGGCGGGCGATTCAACTATAACCAGATTTTTTGCCACATATTCCCTTTTGTTTCAATTCAGACCTCATTAGTAACGTATATGCTTGCAAATTGCAAATTGTCCAGTAGAGTAAAATACTGGTAAGTGGAATAAAAATGCAAAACCCAGGTAACGTAGTGCCCTTTCCCGAGCCCGACAAAGATCCGGCTGAAAAGATCGATTTAGCCTTTCATGAATATTTCATCGGTTTATTACCGCAAAACAGCGAGCGATATGTTTACGCCCTAACGAGTGCCCAAAACCTGGTCAGGTCAGGTGTGCCATTGGCTGAGTCAATGGTTAGCTACGCTGGGTTGGCTTTGCACAGCGTACAGACTCAGAACCACGAAGCTTGGGTACGTTACCGTGCCTGGGCCGTCAAATCCGGCATCCAAGCCTATGCCCTATCCGGTGTCGAGATCGACAGGGAGCTTGTAAAACAAGTTGCGCCACTGATTGGTGGTCTAGCCGAAATCCGTCAGCTTCTACTGCCCGACCCAATATTACTGCCAGCTGTTGCACAGCGCTACGAAATGAGTGCGGCCGAGCTGAGTCGGCGCTTAAGGCTAGCGCGCAAGGCTTTGTAACTATCCATAGCTTGTGG
>CAZHVB010000034.1:0-5058 GCA_964535365.1 uncultured Candidatus Saccharibacteria bacterium
CTTCAGTACGAGCTGCGTCCGCAAACACCCATTCTGATAGCCAGGGCAACTGCCCGGACGGCTATTTGAAACTCAGCGTGCCTCTAAATAATGGTGACGATTGCCTACTGTCAAACGGTATCGGTAATGATAACCCGATCTATGTTTACTTGCGTTCCATTATCCAGTTTTTGAGCGCCGGGGTTGGCGTAGTTGTAGTGCTGATGCTGATTATTAGCGGCATACAGTATACAACTTCGGCCGCTAATCCCCAGGCGCTGCAAGCGGCCAAAAAACGAATGGCCAATGCTATTATCGGTCTACTGCTATTTATATTTATGGTGGCCATTCTTAATTTTATAATCCCAGGAAAGTTGATTTTATGATGGATGAGCTAAAGTTATTCGGCGCAGCTTCAGATTGCGCCAAAAATTTATTTTTTGGGATACCCAACTGGTCAACGGGTTTGCACTTTGATAGCAGTTGCAACGTTAGCCAATTTTCGCTGGGGGATATCTGGTTGATTGTGGCCAATGTGGTGCGTGAAGCCCTGGCTGTAGCTGGACTTTTGGCAGTGATTTTTATTATCATTGGCGGCTTTATGTTTATCACTAGCGCCGGTAACCCAGAGCAAGTAACGCGTGCCCGCGGTATTTTAACCAACGCTATCATCGGTCTGATTATCGCCATCGTAGCCAGTGCCATCGTTGGCTTTATCGCGGGGATTTTCTAAAATGCTTAATCTTTTTTTCAAGTTACTAGCCGATACACCACTTGGTAATGCCAGTGATCTGGGTCTGCCAAACGTCCAAGCCACTAAGTCGACCCTACAATCTATTCTTGGCACCGTCTTTTTTGTAATCGGCGCGCTGTCGGTTGTAATGATCATCTTTGGCGGCATCCGTTATATAACAAGTGCCGGCAATCCGGATAACGTATCAAAAGCCAAAAATACCATAATCTATGCCATCGTTGGGCTTTTAGTTGCGCTTGCGGGTTACGCCATCGTCACGTTTATAATCGGGCGGTTTTGATGCTAAGTCGGCTTATTTTAGTAATAATAACTAGCCTTTCGCTGTTAGTTATACTTGGCGTAAGTAGTCCGGTTTTGAGCGCCAGCCCGACCTCGAACATTATTTGCCAGCAAGTCCCAAACGACATTGCTGGCTGTCAAAGTCAGTCGGCCCTTAAACATTTATTCAAAAACCTCACCAATGCCTTAGCCTTTATCGCTGGTATACTGGGCGTTTTCATGCTGATCGTCGGCGGCTTCATGTTTACAACTAGCTCTGGTAACCCAGATGCCACCAAACGCGCCCGCTCGGTGATCACCTACGCCATCATCGGTCTGATCATCGCCATTGCCGCTGCTGCGATTGTGCACTTCGTATTAAAACAGGCGTGATTAAAGCTTGTGCTTAGTTAGCTTATGGTATAATCCAAAGAAGTCAAAGACTTAAACGGAGAACTTGAAGTTATGACCAAACTGCGAGCTCGAATTAAAAAAGCGCTCACGCTTACGGCCGAAGTTGGCTTATTTGGCGTATTGGCATTGGCTGGCTCGGCTGCCGTGCGAGCCCAGGTGCCAACTGACCTACAAAACGGCGTTAATACGGCAATGCCCACTGGCGCTCCAGATAACCTGACAACTATTTTTCAAAGAGTAATTAACACCACCATATTTCTGATTGGTGCGATCGCGGTTTTGATGCTAATCATCGGTGGTATCCGCTACGTGACGGCCGCTGGCTCGCCAGATAGAGTCAAGGGTGCCCAAAACACCATCCTCTATGCCATTATCGGAGTTATCATCGCAATCATCGCTTTTGCAGCCGTCAACTTCATCATCAGCCGTCTCTCCGGTTAAACCCAAGTAAAAAATAAAACAGCTCCGTTTTTTGCGCGGAGCTGTTTTTGTTAGCTAAAACTAACTAGCTTACTGGATTTCGATCTTTTTGATCTTTTCCTGCTCGGCTTTTGGAATGCGCACTGTCAACATACCGTCTTTTAGTATAGCCTCCGCACCGTCCTCTTTGACTTGAGCCGGTAAAATCACTTGGCGGCTAAATTCGCCCCAGTGTAGTTCCTGGGCAAAATAGTCACTCTCAGGCACATTTTCGGGTGGACGGCGAGTGCCTCGGATAGTCAGGCTGTTTTCCACTAGGCTTAGATCAATGTCGTTTTTTGATACGCCCGGCACTGGCGCCATTATAATAATTTCAGCTTTAGTCTGAAAAACATCCAGCGCTAATTGACCCGGTACGGCTGTATCGGCAAAAAAGTCTTCCTGGGTAGTAGCTGTAGTATCTTTACCGCTGTCATTAGTAGGGGCAGCCGCTGGGGCACCATCGTCGCCATCACCTAGTAAATCATCAGCTAGGTCGTCGAGAAATAAATCGTCGTCTTGTTGTCTGGCCACTTACAAACCTCCTTGGCAAGCTTTAGGCTTTTTACCCGCCCGATTTTTTAAATCGCGCACTTTTTGGTTTCTATTTTAGGCTTATTATACGCATAAGTTTGTAACCCTTGCAAATCGAATAACAATCTTAATCAAAGTTTGCAACCAGGACTTAAAAAATCGCTCGCCCAAGCTATACTAAAAAGGTTGTGTTAGTCGATAAAATGCTGGCCTTGGTTGCTCGTTTGAATGCGTAGTTTGCCAAAAGAGGGAAATTATCTGCGCAGATTACTTACTTCGCCTGACGGCTTTAAGCCGCTGGCTCGCCCGTCATTAAATATGTGTAGTTTACCGAAAAATCAGGTTGGCCGTAGTACAATTTTAGGGTAGTCTATCAGCTGATACGGAGAGGTACCCAAGAGGCTGAAGGGGCTGGTTTGCTAAACCGGTAGGGGGGCGTTAAGCCCCCGCGAGGGTTCAAATCCCTCCCTCTCCGCCATGTTTTGCAAACACAACTTTGGAGGGGTCGCATAGCGGTTTAGTGCACCGGTCTTGAAAACCGGCAGGCCGTAAGGCCTCGTGGGTTCGAATCCCACCCCCTCCGCCATAAATCCTATGGTTTTAGACTAGACAAAGCACAAGCAAAATCTGTTATACTATGGCTTATGCAACCAGGAACAGTCTTTACACCAAAAGGTGACGACTCAAACGATCAGTCTGATCCACTAGCCAACATGACAAACAATCAATCAAATCAAGGTATGCCAAGCAGCGATAGCGGTTCTGGCATACCGGTCACTCCAATGCCCGCATCGGATGATTCGGGTATGTCAACCAGCGACCCCATGCCAACCGGTGATCCAACTAACGGCATGAGCCACGACGACGTGCACGAGCCAATTACTAACCCGCCCGAACCAGCTGGTGATGGCACTATGTCTGGCAGCATGGCCGATAGCGGTTCAAGCGACAGCCCCCCCACAGATAGCGGGCAGCCGCCAATGCCGGTAAGTGATACTCCATCAGAGCCAACTACGCCAGTCGACGAACCATCAGAGCCAACCGATACACCGGCTGATCCACCGATGCCGACTGAACCACCAGCGGCCGATCCACCACCTGCCGACCCAAGCGACTCGACTCCTCCAGCTGCCCCAGATACGGGGCAGTTTAGTTGGCGGGCCCATGAATTTGCTCAGCACGAGCGCCCGTTTTTTTGGTATCTAGGCTTTATTGTTCTGGCAATTGGTCTATTGGCGCTTTCGATTCTGGTGCTAAAGTCTTGGCTCGGGGCAGTCGTGATTGGCCTAATGCTAGTGGCCTTGGTGACTTATGCCCACCGCTCACCCCGCGAACTGCAATATTCGATTAGTCAAACCGGCCTATCAATTGGCGGCAAATTTTTTCCGTATAGCAGCTTTCGTTCGTTCGCCATCGTGAGTATGCGCTCGTTTTTAACACTTGAACTTGACCCATTAAAGCGCTTTATGCCCCGTCTTTCTATCTTTTTAGACCAGCCAACGGCCGATCAAGTCGGTGCCATTTTGGCCAAGCACCTACCGCAGGAAGATCGCCGGTCCGATCTCATTGACCAGCTCAGCCACGCCCTCAAGTTTTAATAACCGGCCAATAGCATATCGGTCTATTTTACAATCTAGGCCTAGCTGGCAAATTCAGGCTCAAATTACCAGCTTGCGTTAACCCGCCTCGGGCTACCGCTATTGACTTTTTAGACCTTTAACAGGTATAACATAGGTGTTATTTATGCAGGTTCTGGGGGACTTGCACGTACATTCACACGGGTTGAGGGTGGCTTTTTGCGACCAACTCGACCTGGCCCCAGAAAGCCGTTCTCAACCACAAGTTGAGACCTCTGCTGCAATAGCTGTAGCAGAGTAGTTCTACGGTGGATAGGAGAAGACGAGTCCTGGCCAACCACGTTTCGTGCTCGACCCCTTGGAGGGAGGAGCTATGCGAAAGGTACTTCTGGGGCTTGCGTTCATGAGCCTGTTCTTGGTAGGCATCAGCGCACCTACCCAAGCCCAACCCGCACACCAGATGGTTCCGGCCGCGCCGCAGTCGATAGAGTCATCGATGAACTGCGCCAACTCCGGCCTGGTGTTCAAGAACTGCCTCAAGATCAGCGGATCTGGGCTACATGTGGACTACTTCCAGATCAGTCGGATCAATGGCAACTACGGGACAATCTGCAACATGAGCGGAAACATTACCGTGTACGCTACCAACGGCACACTGGAAGGCATCTACTACGCCGACCCGAACTTCGGTTGTACCTGGTACATCATGAGGCTTACGGCGCAGTGGGTCGAGGCGAATTATACCAACAACTCGGTCGCCTGCGCCTACATCTACATCAGTGGCAGCCTGACGCCCGGCTACCCGTGCGGCACAATTCACTCGTAAAGGAGGCATAGTGCCAGTCTGGTTCGAGCTAGGCGTGATAGCCTTCCTCGCTGGAGGCATTGTTCTAGGGGTCATTGTGCCACTCGTCCGACGCTTTGTCCGCTCTCGATCAAACCAGCGTTGGTAGATGTGACGCCTGAAAGCTCAGGCTCCTCACCTAGAACTCAAGTACGTTCCTTGATCCACCTCGGTGGATCGGGGTTTGGGGCGTAGAGAGCCAGTCCGTCTTTGACGGACTGGCTCTCTAGCGCCCTTTT
>CAZHVB010000035.1:0-4940 GCA_964535365.1 uncultured Candidatus Saccharibacteria bacterium
GTAAAAAGATCAACCGAACGGTACGTCAAACCAGGTTTTAGCTCTGGCGCTTCCCGGTAGGCTGCCCATAACATCCGCAAATCGAAAGTAACATTCTGACCAGCTACGGTTGTGTCCTTGATCGGCTGTTTCCATTTATGAAAATCGGTAATTAATTCGGCACGGGTTGGTTTTTTGGGATCAAACAGTTGCTGTTTGCTAAAACCATTGATCTCAAGTGCCACCGGATCAATGATTGTATCTTTATCGATTCGGCATTCACCATAAAACTGGTTAGACGGATGCTCAAACTCAACGGCGCCAATACTAACAATACCGTTTTTACCAGGAATTACACCAGCAGTCTCTACATCAACAACAATCATCGCGATTTTGGTTGGTTTGACTCAATTATACGCGCGTAAACTTTGGCGCTTGGGCGCATGGTCCGCTTTTGGGTGGCGTAATCTACCGCCACTAAGCCAAGTCGCGGCCAAAAACCCTGATCCCATTCAAAATTATCAATTAAAGACCAGTGAAAGTAACCGCGCACGTCTACGCCATCCTTAACGGCACGCGCCAAAGCGGTTAGAGTTTCTTCTATAAACCAGCTGCGATTTATATCTTGGCTATCAGCCAGGCCATTTTCGGTAATATAAATCGGTTTTTTATAGCGAACATAAAGATCTTTAACCAAGGGGTAAATACCTCGGGGGTAAAGCTCCCAACCCGAATCCGACACCAGTCGATTTTGGTTTTGACCGCTAAAATTACCGCTTAGAAGCTTGGGCGCGTCTTTGAGCTTAAAATCTAATCTAACGTGAAAATAATAATTTAGCCCCAAAAAGTCCTGGTAGTGACGAATATGGTTCAAAAAGCGGCGATCAACCCACCAACCTAGAATCAATTTATAAAATCGTTCAATCAGCTTATTATGTGGAGCTTCAAAATATGTGACATTTTGGGCTATTCCAACCTTGGCGTCAGCTCGCTGCTGCTTGATGGTTTTGTAGGCTAACTTGTGCGCCATTGTTAAGTGTCGCGTGACCCGGAAATAATCAACCAGGCTGCCCTGTCCGGGCGGCCAGCGTTTTGAAGCTTGTGAAAAAAAGGCCCAGCCGTCAGGTTCATTAAGCGTAAGCCAGTATTGAACCTGGGGCAGCTCTTGGGTCATTTTTTGAGCATAGCGGTTAAACGCATCAATAGCTTTAGGATTCGACCAGCCACCAGACCGAGCGAACCAAAGTGGCAACGTCCAATGCCAGAGCGTTACGAACGGTTCGATGCCACGAGCCTTAAGGGCCTCGATCATTTTTCTGTAGTGATTGATCGCTTTTTGGTCGTAAACCCCGCGTTTTGGTTCAACCCGCGACCATTCAATCGAAAAACGATAAGCATTTAATCCCATTTGCTTCATCAGATCAAAATCTTCCTCATAGCGGTTCCAGTGGTCACAGGCTAAGCCGGAAACATAATTTTTAGGATCGGTCGCTTGAGCCTTGATATCATTCCAGGCTGGCAGCCAGTCGGCAAATTGTTTTGACGCCTCTAGCGCCAACCTTTCGGAATTTTGTTTTTCCCATTCAGCCCAATCGTTGTGACTACCACCCTCAACTTGGTGGGCAGAAGTGGCCGCCCCAAAGTAAAAACCAGCCGGAAAATGGCTATTTTTTGGCGGCATCGGCTTTAAAGTCTAGCGCGCAGGAATTGATACAATAGCGTTTGCCGGTAGGTGTGGGACCATCGTCGAACAGATGACCAAGGTGGCTGCCACAGTTGGCGCATTTAACTTCCACGCGGTGCATGCCGAACGATTTATCATCTTCTAATTGAATATGCTTATTGTTCATTACATCATAGAAACTCGGCCAGCCAGTACCCGAATCAAACTTAGTATTGCTCGAAAAAAGCTCGGTGCCACAGGCTGCGCACATGTACACACCCGACTTTTTATTGTGCAAAAGCTGGCCACTAAACGGTGCTTCGGTGTGCTTTCGACGCAAAACCGCATACTGCTCGGCCGTTAACTTCTTTTTAAATTCCTCTTCAGTCATAGTAGTCCATAGCTACAGTCTACAATCTACTGACTATTGTGGCCACCAGGAGTGGGCGTAAACATCACCTAGAATCGTGTGCGCCATGGCGCTATTACCGTCTAGCCAGCCAGGTGTGCTGAAATTGGTGATCAAATACGGCTCAAGGCTGGCGCTAATTAGTTTTGTACCATCAAACGCAGCTGACAACATCGTACCCTGGGTAGTGGGCACGCTCCATTCTTGATCAAACACGAAGTTACCCAAACTATAGGTAATCAACTTTCCGTGATACCATTCCACCCCTTGCACCCAATGTGGATGGGTGCCAAGAATTACGTCGGCACCGGCATCAATCGCCCGATGGGCTACCGTGCGTTGGTCACTGTTGGCGTTGTGCGTATATTCTGTACCCCAGTGATAGTAAACAAACACTAAATCGGCCTCAGTTTTGGCTTTTTTAATATCAACTTCCATCTGCTTAATGCGAGCTTCGTCCCACGGAAACCATGGTGCGATATCGATGGCAGCCACACCGCTTGAGGCACTGCCTGCCTCGGCTGAACCGGGAATGGCATCATAGCCGAGCAGGGCGATTTTTAGCCCGTGCGTGGTAATAATTTCGGGCTTGTGAGCATCAGCAAAATTTTTGCCACCACCAAAATAAGTAATGCCGGCAGATGTTAAGTTACCCAGCATCTGACTAAAACCGCTTGCCGCACCGCTGTAGCTATGGTTATTGGCTAGGTTAACGGCGTCAATGCCACTCTCGGTTAACCCGGCGATGGCTTTGGCGGGCGAATTGAACGTAAAGCCCATGGTGGGATAAGGAATGCCATCGGCTAGGGTACATTCTAGATCGGCTAACGTTACATCAGCGGCTCTGAGCTGATCTTTGGTTTTGGAAAAAGGCAGGGTAAAATCACCTGCAGCCGCCATAGTTTTATAAACATAGCGGCCCTCGATGATATCGCCGAGGGCATTAAGCGTCCAGCGGTTACCGGTTGGTACTTGGCTCAATTGGGCTGCCAAAGTATTGACTAGGCTGGCGCTATCGCGACCAGAAACGGTGGCTTTGGTGGCCGCTAAATAAAATTTAGGGGTATCTTGCTGTTTAACAATCTGGCCCGAAGTTGAGAATAACTTAATTGGCTGACCAATAGAGTCGCTAGCAACAGGAATCCCACCGCTAGAGCTGTTAGCCGAAATCACTAAATCAGCTGCGTTGCTATCGCCAAACTCAACAGTTAGTTTTTGATCTGTAAAGTATTGATTAATAACCGACTGGTACTGGCTTTGCAGTGCATTATTGGCTACGTCAATGTGAACCGTGACTACTTTTGGTTTAGCATCACTCAAATGTGTAGCTGTAGCCACAAAAGCCACCGCGACCAATAACAAGCCAGCCAGTACCAAAAGGATTAAATTACGGCGTTTCACTTTTTAGCGCCTCACCACTAACTTTTTGAACCTTGCTCATGGCTTTATTATAAGCCGTTCAAAATCTCATCAACTGATGAACCCGGCGTCACTTGAAAGTGGCGTTTTCGTGGGTTACCAAAATTATATTCCCCGGTATACGTAAGACCGGTGGCGTTCGCGGCCATGCATAAAGCTTTTATGAAAGTCGGCCGTTCAGTATAGCCACTAGTTTTAATCGGCCGCAATTTGCCGCCATACGCAGCAACCCTAATGTGATTTTGGATCTGCGGCAACAACCTTTGTAATAAACGCACGGCTGGCTCAGATTCAACGTTGGCCAGATCGGCGGCAAACTCGATTTGCCTTTGTCGCAACAAGTCAATTAGCTCGCCAGTTGATCTTTGATGCTCGGTTAGGGCATCGAAGATCTGTCTATCGTGAACTTCTGGGCTAAATTCAGATTCTGAATCAACCGCTTCCATGCTCGCATTTTAGTAAAATGTTTAGTCCATCTAAATGCAAGCAAAAGCAGTATGAAACTTTTATAAAATGTACAATTGGAAAGCGGGGAGAGGTCGCATAGTTGGTCTAGTGCGCACGCTTGGAAAGTGTGTGGGTTCGCAAGAGCCCCGAGGGTTCGAATCCCTCCCTCTCCGCCAAGTATCGCCTATGGTATAGTGATCTTAAATGACCAAACAACAAAAAGTGGTGTTGATTGCGGCTATTCTGGCCTCTTTTGTAGCTTTTTTGGATTTATCAGTCGTTAACGTAGCTTTACCTGCGATTAGCCGCGAGCTTGGCGGCGGGCTGGCAGCCCAACAGTGGATTGTAGATGCCTATTTAGTCATGCTAGGTTCATTGATTTTAATTGCTGGCTCACTAGCCGATCTGTTTGGCCGGCGGCGGATCATGATTCTCGGCCTAATTGGTTTTGGTGTAACCTCGCTGCTATGCGCTTTTGCGATATCGAGCCAATTTTTGATTGCCAGCCGCCTTTTGCAAGGAGTAGCCGGTGCGCTACTGGTACCAACTTCGCTTGCAGTGATTATCGCTACCTTTACGGGTACCGCCCAAGCCAAAGCGATTGGTAGCTGGACGGCTTGGACCGGCATTGCTTTTATAATCGGCCCGCTGCTTGGTGGCTGGTTAGTTGACTCCGTTTCATGGCGCCTAGTGTTTGCAATCAATGTGCTGCCAATTGCCATAACTTTGTGGCTGTTGCGCGGCCTTAGGGGCATGGATAAAACTCAATCAAAAGTTAAAGTTGATATCCGCGGCGCAATTTTTTGCGCACTTGGTCTTGGTGGCACGGTTTTTGCGCTGATTGAACAACCCCATTATGGTTGGACCAATCCACTGATTTGGCTGAGTCTAAGTATCGGTTTACTGGCTTTTATCTACTTCTTAGTTTACGAGCGCAAAGCCAAAGAGCCAATGCTGCCATATAAGCTATTTAATATTCGTAACTTTAGCGCCGGCAACCTGGCGACTTTGTTTATTTACGCC
>CAZHVB010000036.1:0-4920 GCA_964535365.1 uncultured Candidatus Saccharibacteria bacterium
CAAAGATTACGGCACTTTTGTTAAAATGACTGCCGGCATATTCTAAAATCCGCCCGCTCTCATTGTGACGGGCGTCGAACAGTTTAATCTTAGCCCCCATCCGGTTTAGGGTTTTGGTGTATTCAAAACGGTTCTCGTAAACGGTTTCGTTAATCACCGATTCGCCGCTGGCCTGGGTTAGCACAACACTAAAGGGCTGTTGCCAGTCGCTTGAAAAGCCCGGCCAAACATCGGTGGTGATTGCGATGGCCTTCAGTTTTTTAACCGCGCGGCGAAAAGTAATGGCGTTGCCGTCAATTTGGTACGCTCCGCCAATCCGGCGCACCGCGTTCAAAAAAGTTACCAAATGGGTTTGGCGACAGTTATGAACGGTGATCTGACCATCTGTGGCCAGCGCCAAAGCCCCATAGGAAGCAACTTCTAGTCTATCTGGCATCACGGTATAGGTGGTACCGTGCAGCTTTTTAACGCCCTCAATAATAATCATGCGGCCAGCACCAAATTCGATAATCGCCCCCATGCGCTGGAGCAACATAACCAGCTCTGTTACCTCAGGTTCGGTGGCGGCGTTACGAATGGTGGTACGGCCGCGGGCTAGAACGCCTGCTAGCAAAATGTTTTCGGTGGCACCGACGCTTGGAAAGGGCAGCTCGATAGCAGTACCGGTCAAAATTTTGGCTCTAGCTACGTAACCATCGGCGGTTTCTTGAATCTCGGCCCCCATCCGCCGGAGAGCCTCAATATGGTAGTTAACCGGGCGGGCGCCAATTTTATCACCACCAACCACTGGTAGTTCGGCGGCGCCCGCTCGGTGCAACAGTGGTGATATGGCTAGTACCGACAAGCGGTTTTTGCTGGTCTGTTCTTTGACTTTGGTTTGACGAATCCGGGGCGTTTCTACTACCAGGCTATTATTTTTAAACTTAATTCGGCTACCTATTTTGCTCAAGATTTCACAGGTAATTTCGACATCGCCGATCCGCGGCACGTTATAGAGCGTCACTGGCTCATCGGTTAAAAGGCTAGCCATCATTAGTTTTGTGGCCGAGTTTTTGGCACCAGCCGCGGCTACCTCGCCAGCTAGTGGTTGCCCACCCTGGATAATTAACTGCTTAATTGCTTTCATCGCGGCTTTCTATTGGTATCATACACATTATGATTGATCACCGCTCACTGCAAGCCCAGGATCCGCGTTTGTATAAATTACTAATGGCCGAACAAAAACGCCAACGCGATGGCCTAGAGTTAATCCCGAGCGAAAACTACGTCAGTACAGCGGTACTCGAGGCACTGGCTACGGTGCTAACCAATAAATACGCCGAAGGCTATCCGGGCAGACGCTATTACGGCGGGCAGGTTAATACCGATCAGATCGAACTCATCGCGATCAACCGGGCTAAGCAACTGTTTAAGGCTGACCACGCCAATGTCCAGGTTTTAAGCGGCGCCCCGGCAAATTTGGCGGTTTACTTTAGCTGGTGCGCGCCCGGCGACACGATTTTGGGTATGGATTTAAGCCACGGCGGCCACTTAACCCACGGTTCACCAGTTACGGTAGCGGCTAAACTGTTTAAGTTTGTGCACTACGGCATGAAAAATATCGAAACTGGTGAAATTGACTATAATGTGGTGCGAGCCCTAGCCAAAAAGCACCAGCCAAAGATTTTATTGGCCGGTTTTTCATCTTATCCTCGCGAGCTTGACTATCAAAAACTAGCCAATATAGCCCACGAAGTTGGCGCTATCGCCGTGGCTGACATAGCCCACCTGGCTGGTTTGATCGCGGCTGGCCAGCTGGCTAATCCGTTCGATTACGGCTTTGATGTGGCTACATCTACCACCCACAAAACTTTGCGCGGACCAAGGGGCGGCTTGATTTTAAGCCAGGGTATTGTGTCTAATCCATTAAAAGTGGTAGAAAAAACCGTTGCTAACTTGCCGACGCTGATCGATCGTACCGTGTTCCCGGCTTTTCAGGGCGGTCCGCATATGAACGTGGTGTTGGCTAAAGCGGTGGCTTTTGGCGAAGCCGCCCGACCGTCATTCAAAACTTACGCCGCGCAAACCCTGGACAATGCTAAAGAACTGGCTACCAGACTGATGGCCCGCGGTTTTCGGCTGATTACTAATGGTACTGATAACCATTTGATGGTCATTGATGTTCAAACTTCGTTGGGTATCAGCGGTAAGGAGGCCGAAGGCGTGCTAGATCGAATTGGCCTAACCGTTAATAAAAACGTGATCCCAGATGATCCGCGTCCAGCTTTTGACCCCAGTGGTATTCGCCTGGGTACACCGGCTATTACCACCCGCGGCCTAAAAGAAGCTGAAATGGAAATCATCGCCGACTGGATTGCGACAGCCCTTAAACAACGCCGTTCCAGCCAGGCACTAGCCAAGCTAAAACAAGAGGTGAAGCAACTCAGTCAGCGTTTCCCATTGCCAAGCGATTATGCTTAAGCTTGCACAGAGTCGGATAGCTGATAACAATATAATCAAATGGATAGATCAAATCGCCAGTATGACCCGGCTGCATTTGCCTTCTACGATCAGGGAAACTGTAGGGGCGAAGATCCTAACCTATTTATACCGGCCGACTATGAACCCAATGCAGAAAGATTAAAAAGAGAGTCTGCGGCCAAGGCTATCTGCGCGCTCTGCAAAGTAGTGCCTGAGTGTCTAGAATTTGGCATCAGGCGCAGGGAGGAAGGCATCTGGGGTGGTACTAACGATAACGAACGGAAAATTATCGCAAAACAGCGGCACTACCAAGCCGCGCTTGCTTCCAGGTCGGCTTCTTAGCTACAGTTTTGTTAAGCGCCTGTAGCTCAGTGGATAGAGCGTTGGCCTCCGGAGCCAAAGGCCGCAGGTCCGAATCCTGCCAGGCGCGCCAAGATTGCAGTTTTATAATACTTATGCTATAATATGAGTCATGAACACACAACCGAACCTGCTTGACCCTATAGAATCTACTGATGCTTTTGCTGATCTGGGCTATGTTTCGCGCCGAGAGGTTGATGCTAGCTTATCAAAAGAACACAACAGGGCCGCGCCAAAGGGTGAGGATGGCCATTATTTAGTTGAAGAGATTAAACCTGGGCAATATTTGCTCGGCTGGGGAGCTGTAACTGGCAGGGGTCCGCGCCCGTCGGATACAAGTTTTGATGACGTGGTTGATCATCCACGATCAGTGCCGCCTGCCCGCCGGCCGCTTTTAGCCGCCCAGCACTACGCCAGGTTAATTAACGCTGGCGCCGAGGCACAAGCGCTTCGATGGCGCGAACATGCCGCCGCTGAAGGTTGGCTGAAGGCGCGAAAGCCAGCTGTTTAAAGCTCAAAACCTGTTAAAGTAAAAGCGTGCGCCCGTAGCTCAGCGGATAGAGCGCCTGGCTTCGGACCAGGAGGTCGTGTGTTCAAATCCTGCCGGGCGTACCATTTATTTGTGGAAAAGCTTTTTATACATTTTCGATAATTTTCACATAGTTTCCGAGCCACTACTGTAAATTTGTGGATAAAATGTGGATATATTTGTAAAAGACTATTGCATTCATTTTCCACACTGTTTATACTTACATTCATCCAAGTCTCACGTGTCGGGTTCTGCTCGATGCAACAGCCACAAGCTGGAGATACGGTGTACCGTAATAAGCGAAAGCAGAGCAGCCAACAGCTGAACCGCATAGGAAACCCCTAAAAAAGGTAACCGAACGGTTAAGTTCGAAGCAGCTCACTTGCCAATCCGCCTACATGTTAGAACCACGGACCCAGAACGGCCAAATTGACCACTCCTTTCGGGGAGCGATCGACCAAAGCTAGTTCGTCCTTGGTGACAGCAAGAACGCGGGTTCGCGCAGGGCTTAGCCCAAAACGGTACGGGGTACTAAAGACCAGCCGGTCGGGGCGGGAGTGCTAGCTTAGGCGAGGAAAGAAGACTTCGTGTCTTCCAACCAAACCAACGCATGCGCTCCCGCTCTCCCCACCCTCACCATTTTTAATTCAGACCGAAAGGTTTTTTTATTTTCAGGATCAAAAAAGACGGTTCAAGCGAACCGTCTTTTTAGTTTCTATATTTGTTTAAAAAGAGAAAAGCAGAGAACAAAGTGGGAGGGGCGAGGTGGCCGAGAAGGCCGGGGGGACGAAAGTCTCGTCGACCACCTCGCTTGTGCTCCGCACGCCGGTCGAGGTGGTTAACCCTGTGAGCACTAGCCCGTCGCGTGGCTGCTTGTGCAGCACGATGGCGGTGTTAAGCCGGAGGGCTTCTAAGGTGATCCATATTGATCTCCTTGGCTCGGGGGGCTTGTTTGGTTGTTTGTTCTCTGCTTTGAAGTGCCACAACTTTGTTGCTGTGACGCTCAGGTGTTTTTGTTTTCCCTTGCGGGTAACCTGATAGCTTCACCATATTACCATAAGCACTATTTGTCAATAGAGGACGACTTGGACATCAGTGAACCGAGGTGGCGTCTACTCTATAGTATGCAAAACCGGCAACTTCGACAGTGGTGTAAAGATAGAATAGGCGAGTTTTACCCGGCGCAAGGCTCGGCACTGTACCTGTGGCTATCGCTAACACGCCGTTATCTGGGCCGTAAAACAACACTTCTAATTCCACCGAATGCGTCACGCTGTCCAAATTGGTCACATAGCCAGAAACAGACGATAAATTGAATTTATGGGCTTGATAAGCAGTGTTAGAAATTACAACCGTATTATTAATCTGAGGTCGATTTTGGGTTGGCAATGCCGTTTTGGTCGCGCTTGAAGCAAACCAACCAATTAGCAAAATCAGGCTACCCAAAGCCAAAATAATTTGCTTAAGCTTGGCTGGTTTGAGAGTTGTCGGGTGCTTCATTCCATATTTCAATCGTGGAGGGCCTGGAGGGACTCCAACCCTCGACACCATGCATAAGAGGCAGGTGCTCT
>CAZHVB010000037.1:0-4880 GCA_964535365.1 uncultured Candidatus Saccharibacteria bacterium
TTACTAAATAATACAGTTTCTCACTTTCCATAGCATTTTAAGTATAAACCGTGTGGTTCAAGTTTTAAGTTGATAAAGATTATCATCTACTTCATTTTCTTGTCCAAGTGAGCTCAGCAACTCCATTAGCGAGAAATATTGGTGCCTTGTTGTCTTACCTGTTAAGCCCATGGCTTGCCTTTGGTTTTCGAACTCAACTAGTACCCTTAAATCTCCACTGCGAGTTGCGTCCACCAATTCCTGCTTAATAGGGGGTCTAATAGAATTGCCTTTATTATCGAACTCTATAGTTTCTAGCTGGTAGTCAATCCCAAGCTCAGGGTGATGATAGGGTGTGTAATGTTCGAATTTGACCATTTCACTCCCATTAGAAAACCTACCGAGAGGTGTGCCTACCGTAACGTTAAGGTCGCCGTACTCTATAGAAGCTCCTCCGGGTTCGGGTATACGCAGCCAGATTTGTATATCGTCTTTCTGATAGCATGTAGACCAAGTATCGGTAATCTTGATGCCGTCATCAGGTAGTGCCACCGTTGAATTATCCGATACCGGATGGAGCATTAGAGCAAATACTTTTCGTTCGAGCTCTTCAACCTCGGCTGGCGTAACGCCGGAATCAGGCGATAAAGGGTTTGGCAGCGCTCCGGGTGTGATCATTTAAGCATACAATATACTAATTTTATATTTTAGGCAAATCGCCGGTCTTAATTTGGTGATGATGACTTTGGATTTTATACTAAGGACAGCATGTATTTCAAAAACCGTGGTGAGGCTGGGATTAAACTAGCGGCCGAATTAACCAAATACTACTACGAAGATGTGGCGGTGCTGGCACTATCCGAGGGTGGTGTGATTGTGGGCGAGCAAATTGCGCGCTACCTACACGCCACATTATCGATGTTAATGACTAATCCGATTGAGCTTGCTGATATGGGTGGTGAAACAGTGGGGGTGGTGGACGAATACGGCACCTTTACCTATAACCAGTTAATTCCGGCTGGCCAACTGGAGGAGATCGTGGAAGAGATGCGCGGTTTAATTGAAGAAGAAAAGCTTAAAAAATTTTACGAACTAGCGCACTTACTCGGTGAGCACGGCTTGGTTGATAAGCATCTGTTTTACGGCCATAACGTCATTATTGTCAACGACGGGCTCAAGACCGGCATGGCGGTTGAGGCGGCAGTTAACTTTTTAAAACCAGTCCATACCAAAAAAATTATCGCAGCAGTGCCGATAGTCTCTGTAAACGCTGTCGACCGCCTGCACATACTGTGTGATGAAATCCACGTTCTAAGCGTGGCGCCGAATTATTTGGATACCGATCACTACTATGATGATAACGAGCTGGGTGACCCGCAGCTGATTATGGATACCATTAATTCGGTGATTACCAAATGGCATTAAGTCGCGCCTGGCGTCGGCGGTTGAAGCTGGCACTGTTGGTTATTGTTAGCGTTGCGTTGGCTATTTTAGCCATGCCAAGAGAAGACATAGTCTTAAAACACTTGGGTATCAGCACGCAATTAAAAATCCGGCGCGGGCTTGATTTACAGGGAGGCGTTTACTTGGTTTATCAGGCCGAAGTCAGTCAATTACCCAAAGATAGCAGCCAAAGTACCCAACAAGTGGTTAATAATGCTGCCGCCGTGATAACTCGGCGCGTTAACCCAGGCGGCGCTGGTGAGGCGATTGTCCAAACAGCCGCCAATAACCGTATCATCGTGCAAATTCCCGGTATCTCTGATCCTAAAAGCGCTATCGCTACCATCGGCCGTACCGCTCAACTGCAGTTTGTTGAAGTTGATCGGGTCAACGGCAAGCAGCAGGCCGTACCAACCGACGTGTCCGGCCAAGACGTTAGCCGAGCGACGGTCGATTTTATACCTCAAACCGGTAAACCGGTGGTGTCGCTGGAGCTTAAAGGTGGCAACTCAACCCAAAAGTTCGCGGCTTTAACCGAAAAGCTAGCCGCTAGCGGTAATCTATTGGTGGCACTACTAGATCAGCAAGTGGTGTTCGGCCCGGCCACGGTTCAAAACCCGATTACCGACGGCCGGGCACAGTTAAGTGGTAACTTCACCGTGGCGCAAGCTAAAGATGTGGCCACTTTATTAAACGCCGGTGCCCTGCCGGTCCCAGTACAGTTAGTAGCCGAGCACCCGGTCGGGCCGCCTTTAGGTGAATTATCCATTAAACAAAGCTTGGTGGCAGCTGTGGTCGGCCTTTTAAGCGTTAGCTTATTTTTATTGATTTATTATCGTTGGGCTGGGTTGATGGCAGTCTGTGCCATCACTTTTTACACTATGGCGCTAACGGCCATCATTAAATTAAGCGTTTTTACACCGTATGTGATCGTTTTAACCTTAGCCGGCATCGCCGGTTTTATTATGAGTATTGCCGTGGCAGTTGATGCCAATATCCTGATAGCCGAGCGTATCAAAGAAGAAATCGTCAAAGGTTCGAGCGCGCCTAAGGCCACAATTGATGGTTTTAACCACGCCTGGACCAGTATCCGGGATGCCAACGCCACTACCATTATCAGTGCGACCATTCTGTATATTTTTGGCGCGCCACTAATTCGCGGTTTCGCCTTAACGCTTGGCATCGGTGTAGCTATTAGCCTAACTACGGCCTTTACAGTCAGTCGTTTTTTGCTTAACACTATGAGCCGTAGCCGCCTGGCAACTAAACGCAGTTGGATTGGGCTGAAGGTTGGAGGAGGCAAGTGAACCTATTTAGACGTTTTTATAAATACGTGACTAAAATAGACCGTAGTTACGGTAGTGAGGGCCTAAACCTCATCGGTCGCCGCCGGTTATGGTACTTGCTTTCGTCGTCAATTTTAGTGCCAGCCACCCTGGTCTTGATTGTTTTTGGTCTGCGCCTCGGCATTGACTTTACCGGCGGTGCGGTGTTGGAGGTTCACGGCAACGTCGGCCGCGATCAAATTGCCGCGATCGCTAAAGCCAACCAGCTAGCCGACGTTTCAATTAATAGCAGCGGGAGCAGTAAATGGCAGGTGCGCTACAAACTAGGCGATAATGAACAGCCTAAAGAGCAAGCCTGGGAAGATCAGCTGAAAAAAGCCGGTCTAACCATCGATCAGCTTGATCAAGTTGGGCCGAGCGTCAGTCGTGATCTAGTCAAAAACGCTTTTTTGGCGATTGGTGTTATGAGTCTGGCTATCGTGATTTACATCACGATTGTTTTTCGGCGCGTACCCAAAGGGGTCAGACCACTGAGCTTTGGCTTAGCCACTTTATTTGCGGCTTTTTTACACGACGCCCTGTTTGTACTGGGAATTTTTGCTATCCTGGGCCGGGTTTTGGCGGTTGAAGTCGATACCTATATTGTGACGGCGCTTTTAACGGTGATTGGTTTTTCGATCCACGATACGGTCGTGGTGTTCGACCGTATCCGTGAAAAACTAGCCATTAGCGGCAACGCCAATTTTAGTCGTCCCGTCAATGATAGTGTTAACGAAACCTTTGTGCGCTCGCTTAATACTTCAGTGGTGATAGTATTGGTGCTCTTAGCACTGTTCTTGTTTGGCGGCGCCTCAACCCGCTATTTTGTACTGGCCTTACTGCTGGGCATGGTGTCAGGCACTTATTCGTCAATTTTTATCGCCGCACCGCTGCTTGTAACTTGGCAAAACCGGCGCTTGAGAAAGTCACAAAAGGGAATTGCGGCGCCTGAGCCGCCTAAACCCAATCCTTCGGTCTCAATTCAGCTAGATAATAGTTAGTGGTTATCTCTAAATCTAGCCGTTTACAAACTAGCACAGGCGTTATACAGTTACCTTTAAAGGTTGTTGTCTAATTCACAATGCTAGAAACATTCATAACATCAAGGGTGCGGCGCAAACTCGTGATTTTATATGCAAAATATCCGGATTTTAGCACGCACGTGCGGGGCTTAGCCAAGCTCCTAAAAGAGGACGCCGGTAACATTCAGCGCGAGTTGGCCAAATTGGAGAAAGTTGGTTTTTTACACTCCCAGGTTAAAAAGAACACTAAGGTCTATTCAGCCAATCACCAGTTTCCGCTGTTTCGTGACCTGCAAAGCATGGTTCTTAAAAGTCAGCGCAGGGTACCCGACGGTACGCTGCAGCGTTGACCACTTGTTCATAAGCTTGGCTTGACGCTATTGACCGCTATAGCTTAGGATATAGAGCGTGACCGAAGTAACCAGAAAAAGTAGCCAAGAGGCTTTAGAAAACCTGATTCGCCGCTTTAACCGCCGCGTTCAGCAGTCAGGCGTGCTTGGTATTGCCCGTAAAAAACAGTACCGTGAAAAACCGCCAACCAAACGGATGATGCGCGAATCGGCCATTCGCAAACAAGCCCGCCGCGAAGAGCGCCAGCGCCGGATTTACTTGGGCCGCTAAAGATGGCCTTAGTTGTGCAAATTGATCAGGATTTAGCTACCGCGCTAAAAGCCGGTGATCAAGCCAAAGTTTCGGTGCTGCGGCTCTTAAAAAGTGCTCTGCAAAATTATCAGATTGAAAAACGAGCCGATTTGAGCGATCAGGACGTGCAAAAAGTTTTGCAAAAAGAAGCGAACATGCGTAAAGAGGCGATTGCTACTTATCAAACTGGCGCTCGGCCAGAACTAGCCGATAAAGAAGCGGCCGAGCTAGCCATTATTGAAACTTATTTGCCAAAACCCTTAACTGACCAGCAAATTTCGGCCTTAGTCGATCAATCTATTAGTGAGGCTGGCGCTAGCTCTATAGCCGATATGGGTAAGGTGATGGGCGCGCTAACCGCCAAAGTGGCTGGCCGGGCCGATGGTGCCAAACTGGCGCAGCTGGTGCGCGAACGCCTAGCCTAGTAAATGATAAAGCTCAATTTAAGTTTCGATCCAATGGTTGCGGC
>CAZHVB010000038.1:0-4791 GCA_964535365.1 uncultured Candidatus Saccharibacteria bacterium
TTGGCCCAACGCACTCTGGCATACGAGGTCACAAAACTTTTGCATGGAACCGAAGCGGCCGATCAAGCTCGCGAGCATGCCGAAGGCCTAAGTGGCACAAGTCTAGATGAGTCGGGAGCTGTCAAAAAAGGCGATAGTATTATAGAAACCCTAGTGAAATACGACTTGGCCTCGTCAAAGACTGAGGCTAGGGGTCTCATTGAAGCCGGCGGCGTCTACATAAACAATCAAAAAGTTGACAGAGAAGTGTTCGAGGAGCCAGATTTTCAAAACGACAAAGTTATCTTGCGCCGCGGCAAAACGCTTAGAAATACCGTTGTGCTCAGGCGCAAATAACTGCTAAACTTACTGCCAATGCCAAGTCAAACCACCAAAAAAGCTGACCAGTACAACGACCCGAAACACAACTATTTGGATTATTGGCACGGCCGCGATTATGAACATGCCGCCGAAGTTATTGCCATTAAAAGACTACTCAAAAACAAGCATTTTGCTCACGCGGCTGATATAGGCGGCGGCTATGGCCGATTGAGTGTAGTGTTGTCGAGGTTTGCCGACAAAGTAACGCTAGCCGAGCCGTCCCAGCAACAACTCGATATTGCCAAGAGCTTCCTAAAGGATTTTCCACAAATTGATCGTAAGCTGATGCAAGCCGACAAACTGGACTTTAATGATAACAGTGTTGACCTTGTAGCCATGATTAGAGTCATGCACCATTTGCCAGACCCTAGCGCTGAATTTAACGAAATCCACCGCATTTTAAGTGGCGATGGTTACTTTGTGTTGGAGGTCGCCAACTACGCTCACTTCCGCAATCGGCTCAAACACTTTTTGACCGTCAAAACCTTGCCTAAAGAGCCGGTTGATATTCGATCGGAGGCCAACAAGCGAGCTGGTGAAATTGCTTTTGTTAACCACAACCCCAAAACTGTTGTTAAACAGTTAGCTCACGCCGGTTTTAAGGTTGAGCGCACCCTTTCTGTTTCGAATTTACGCCTGCCCGGCCTAAAGAAAATTATGCCTAGCTCGGCTATGTTAGCTGTCGAAAACGCGTTGCAGGTTCCACTGGCCAAGACCTATTTTGGTCCAAGCGTCTTCTTTCTCGCCAAAAAAGCCAGCTAGACTATAATTTAAACTATGACTCTTAATAGTCCGGTAACAGATATTAAGGGGGTTGGGCCCGAGGTAGCCAAAAAGCTGGCTCTAGTGGGCATTAAAACTGCCGGAAACCTGGTTAATTACTATCCGCGCCGCTATGATGATTACTCGGCCGTTGGGACGATTAATAAGCTACGGCCTGGAGTTGTTACTCTCAAAGCCAGGATCGTACAAGCCCGCGGCAGGTATTCTAGGCGTGGTCTGCATATAACTGAAGCGGTAGCGAGTGATGAGACTGGCAGTGTGCGCCTTGTTTGGTTTAATCAGCCTTACCGCGCCCAGTCACTAAAGCGTGACCAATTTTATTATATTTCTGGCTTATTTGAGCTAGGTGCCCAGAGGCTAGCCATTGTTAACCCTTCGGTTGAGTTGGTTAGCGATTTTCCCGTCAACACCGCCCGGATCGTGCCAATTTATAGGGAAGCAAAAGGTATTAAATCGACTGAAGTTCGCCGCTTTATTAGGGAAATCTCTGCATTAATTGACGAGTTACCCGAGACACTACCAGACTGGATAGTTGAAGCTCAAAAATTGATAAGTAGAAGAGAAGCGGCCTTAAACATGCACTTCCCGAAGAGCTCTGATATGCTCGAGAGTGCAAAAAAAAGGCTGGGGTTTGAAGAAGTCTTTGAATTGTCGCTAGCTGGACTGCTAAATAAAAATGAACTTCAAGGCCAACATTCCATGAAAGTGCCTTTTAAGCAGAAGCTGGCTCAAGATTTTGTGGCCCATTTGCCGTTCAAACTAACCGACGATCAGCGGCGGGTTGTGTGGCAGGCCTACCAAGATATGCAAAAACCCTCGCCGATGAATCGATTGATTGAGGGTGATGTGGGCTCGGGCAAGACTGTTGTAGCTGCGATGGTGGCACTTATGGCTATGGAGCAGGGTTTTCAGGTAGCCTTCATGGCGCCGACCGAACTGCTGGCTCGCCAACACGCCGAGACCATCTATACACTGCTTGAACCAATGGGCTACGCCGAGCAAGTTGGCTTGCTGGTGGGTTCACTTAAACCAGCTCAGAAGAAACTAGCTCATAGCCGCATCAAAAACGGTGACATTCGTTTGATGGTTGGCACGCATGCCCTCATCCAAGAAAAAGTTGACATGCATAAATTAGGACTGGTAATTACTGACGAACAGCACCGTTTTGGAGTTGAACAGCGCAAAAAACTTCAAACCAAGGCTGGCCACATGCCCCACGTTTTAAGCCTAACGGCTACACCTATTCCACGTAGTCTAGCCCTAACACTTTACGGCGAGCTGGATATTTCGCTAATTGATACAAAACCAGCTAATCGGAAGCCAATAATTACTAAAATAATCGTTCCAAGTTCAAGACCAGCCGTATACCAAAAAATTAAATCTGAACTGACGGCTGGGCGGCAAATGTTTGTAGTTTGTCCGCTAATATCCGAGTCGGAGGTTATGCCTGTCAAAGCGGCTGAGACTGTGTACGAGCAGATCAAAAAAGATTTTAAAGGTTTTAGTGTGGGTCTACTGCATGGCAAGCTAAAAGCCGACGTCAAAAATAAGGTTATGCGGGACTTTTTATTGGCCAAAGTTAATATTTTGGTGGCCACCACAGTGGTCGAAGTCGGCGTAGATGTACCAAACGCTACGGTTATGCTGGTTGAGGATGCCGAACGCTTCGGCCTGGCCCAAATTCACCAACTGCGCGGCCGAGTTGGGCGCAGTCAACACCAAGGCTACTGTTACCTAGCGATCAGCGGCTACCAGCCGCCAAGCCGCCGGCTAAAAGCCATAGAAGACATTAACGACGGGTTCAAGTTAGCTGAGCTCGATCTTGAACTGCGTGGTCCGGGCGCAATCTACGGGACCATGCAGCACGGCCAACTAGATTTGAAGGTTGCTAAATTATCGGACGTAAAGTTAATTGCTGCTGCGCGTGAAGCGGCTGAGAAGTTCGTTAAAAGTAGACAAAACCTGCTAAAATATAAGGAGTTGGCTCAAAAAGTCCAAAACCTGAGAAAAGTCACAAACTTAAACTAGGCCTTTATGTATTCTGGAACAACTCTAACTAAAATGTCCGGGCGTGTCATTGGCGCTCATCAAAAGATCGACCGCTTAGCACGCAAACAGCTTTCACTTCTGACTGGTGATGAGCATATCTTCCCGACTGTTCGCAAAATTCTGCAATTTGAGGGTAAAAATGGGCCGGATGGCATCAAGCGTAAGAGCCCGGGCCGTGATGAACCCTGGCATTTTTTTAGCCCGTTTGACAACGACGATTCCCGCTTGATCGAGCACATGAAGCATCATTATGAGGAGCTAGTCAATCAACTCCGCCAAAAGAACATGGAAAAGGTTTCGTTTGAAGCGGCTTGGCTGGCTCACACCATTGTTGATGGGCTCACTCCAGCGCATCATTACCCTTATGAAGAAAAAATGACCAATATCCGTGGCGAAGGTGAGCGTAAAACCCTAAAAGATAAAATTGTCATGCCTGGTGTTAACAAAAAACAGCGCATGATGAACAATTGGAAGATTTGGGGGCCAAAGGGTCTATTTACCAATCATTATCTATTTGAATGGGGGGTAGCAGCCATTATTGCGCCTTTGACTTTTAGTGACTCTGTTCCAAGTAAGCATGAGATTCATAAAGTCCTAGATCTAGGCTTGGTTGAATACTTCCGTCAATCAGCTCGCGAAATCGCCGTGCTTGACATGTATAAACGCTACAACCGCCGTGGCTGGACAACCCGTCTCAGCCTGGATGTGCGTCACAAGCTGGCACCAACTATCCTAAAAACCGTTACATTAGCCTGGTATTCGGCCCTCAATGATGCGGGACTTATAAACAAAGCAAAATGAGGATTATAAGTGGCCGTCTAAAAGGCCGCCAATTTGATGCTCCTAAAACTCATCGTACTCACCCAATGAGCGAGAGGGTGCGAGGTGGTTTGTTTAATGCACTTGGCGATATTGAGGGTTTGACAGTGCTTGATGCCTTTGCCGGCAGTGGCGCGCTCAGTTTTGAAGCCCTTAGCCGTGGGTCTAAATCGGCAACAGCAATTGAAGTAGACAAAACAGCCCATGATACCGTTGCGAAGAATGTAAAAAGCCTGGGATTAACTAATCAGGTCAAAGCCACTCGAGCTAATGTGAGCTCCTGGTCAGATAACAATTTAAAAAAGAATTTTGATTTAGTGTTTGCCGCCCCACCTTATGATGATCTCAGGCCTGACTTGCTGCAAAAATTAGTTAAGCATGCCAAGCCAAACGGTCTTTATGTGTTGGACTGGCCCGGGAATCTAGAACCGCCAAAGCTTAGCGAGCTTAAGCCTATAAAACAAAAAAATTACGGGGATGCCCAGCTAGTTTTTTACCGAAAAACAGAGTAAAATAACCTTTCAAGCCGAGGTGGCGAAATTGGTAGACGCACTAGCCTTAGGAGCTAGCGGAGCAATCCATGGAGGTTCAAGTCCTCTCCTCGGCACCAAAATTAGAGTTTTTTGAGTTCTTGATAGCGAAGCGCTGGCGCGACTGAATAAAGAGCACCAAGTGCGAAAGAAATTAGCGACCCAAGTACAGGCACGATGCCAGTTAAACTCAGCAGAGCCATGACACCAATAACAGAGAAAATGGAATTGGCATAGTTTTTGCTGATTT
>CAZHVB010000039.1:0-3413 GCA_964535365.1 uncultured Candidatus Saccharibacteria bacterium
AATATATTGTTGGTGGCGCCGGCGCCGTCTATCGCAAATCGGTTTTCGCTAAGGAGCGCCGTTTTATCAAAGATATGCAAACAGAAGATATTGCCCTTAGCCTTGCAATCGCCAAGCTAGGTAATAAGACGCATCGTCTGGTTTACGCCAGTGACGTAGTTGTTTCAGCCGAGCCGGCGCCAACCTATCGCAGTCTGTTCAAACAACGCTACCGCTGGAAAATCGGTGCCCTACAAGCAATTTACGTCAACCGCACACTACTGCTTAATCCGACCCGGCGCTACAGCAAAATGCTGAGTTGGTTTCGCTTGCCGCTGGCTTTATGGGGGGAGTTTTTGCTTTTGGCCGAGCTATTCTTTTTTAGCTTCTTTTTATACCGATCGATCATTAATCATAACCCGGCTTTGTATATAGGTGCTTTCCTGACGCTAACACTCATTACTCTAATTAGTATCTGGGACGATGACCACTTTGGCCTTGATGATAAACTCGCCATGTCGTTAACTGCGCCGATAGCTTATCCGCTGTTCTTTATTATGACTAGCATCCAGGTGTCGGCGGCGTTTCGTTGCCTAGCCAACTTCAGGGCGATCGTTGGCAAAACCAAACTCGACGGCCGCTGGATATCACCAAAGCGTAGTGGCCTAGCCCTGAAAACCAGGGCCCAGGCGACCTAGGAATTGACGTAAAGCACAAAATATGGATTAATTAAGGTAATGAAGAGAAAACTATTTATGCCGTTCTATCGCTTTATCAAGCCAAGCTTCCTAGTTTTGGTGATGCTCGCCATGCTATGTAGCTTCTCGTTAAATACTAGCCAACCTGTCCTGGCGGCCAGCGTTACCTACACGCCAACTGCTAAAATTTCGTTTACCTTTGATGATGGTTACGCAACGGCTTTGACCCAAGCCGCACCCGCCCTAGCGCCATACGGGCTTACTGGTACAAGCTACATAATCACCGGCTGTGTCGGTATGGTCAAGGTCCCGAATACCTGTCGCGCCGATACGGGCAAGACTTACATGACCTGGGACCAAATTTCCCAGCTCCAAAATACTTATGGCTGGGAAATCGGCTCACATACTGTTAACCACTACTGCCTAGCTAGTAGTGGTGGTGATTGTCAGCCTAATGTACTGACTCCAGCCCAAGTTAATTATGAGTTGGCCCAAAGCAAGGCTGACCTGTCGGCGCATGGTTTTAATGCGGTTGATATGGCCACGCCATACGGCGACTATAACAATCAAGTTTTAGCCCAGATTGCAAAATACTATCAAACCCAAAGAGGCTTTGCCGATGTAGGTAACAATAATTACCCCTATAGTGATTACTTCGTGCATATCATGCAAGTGCAGGGTAAGGTAACGGTTGCTCAAGTAGAGAAAACTATTGATCAGGCAATCACCAATCATCAGTGGCTTATTCTGGCTATGCACACCATCAAGCCTAAGGCCAGTAAAAATAACAATAACTATGAATGGAGCACCGCTAGTCTAAGCGCTGTTGCAAGCTATGTAAAAAGCAAGCAAGATGGCGGCTTAATTCAGCCATCTAACATTAACAAGGCCGTAGTTACCAGTGGTACTAATCTACTGCCCAATGGCTCATTTAATGACGGCATTGCCGACGGCTGGACTACCGACAGCCCAGCTATGATCACTCAAGATACGGCAACGAACGGTAGTTTTCCGGACCCGACCAATTCGATTAAATTGGTAGCTTCGGCAACCGACAGCCATTTATTTTCACCGTCGGTATCGGTCGATCCAAATTCCACCTACGTTTTAAAAAATTTCCTAAACGTCGAGGTTAACCCCGGTGGCGAAATAGCTTTCTATATCGATGAGTACGACGCTAATGGTAACTGGCTATCGGGCCAGTATAAGGCCGCTGAACGTTCTTCGTTTGTCGAGGAAATGAATTTTGCCTATACGCCAACTTCAGCCGCTGTCGATAGGGCTAGGCTACAGGTGATTATTACAGGTGGTTCGGGTATCACTGCTTACTTGGATAATTCCCAATGGTTTGCCGTCTCAACCCCGACCTACACTAATCTTCTAACAAATTCGGATTTTAATGACGGCATTGCCGATGGTTGGCACACCGATAGTATAAGCATTGTAGCCAACGATCAGGGCTATGGAACTGATCCAACGCCGTTAACTTCGGTCGAGCTAGCAGCCATCGCTAATGACAGCCATTTATTTTCACCGCTAGTTAGTGTTGATGCATCAACCATCTATACCGTCAACGGTTATCTAAACATTGACAAGCTAACTAGCGGTGAAGTCGCATTTTATATCGACGAATACGACGCTAATGGTAACTGGCTATCTGGCCAGTACAAAATTGGGGTTAGTACGCTTGGCGTTTCTAACGTCAGTTTTGGCTACCAGCCAAGTTCGGTTAATGTAACTAGCGCTAGCGTGCAGGTGATTGTGGTGGGCGGCTCGGGCATCCACGGTTATATCGATAACGTCCAGCTGCTGCAACCCAATTAGCCAGCCCAGCTTAACTTAACAGTACTAGGCTTGATAAGACGAGCGAAAGATTAGATAATTTGGTTGATGCGTCGTCATCAAAAATCAAAATCCAATTTTATAAAAATTAGTAAAGACTGGTTGGTACCGCACCGCGGCAACAGACACCATCCCCACCTGGTGCGGCTTCATGGTTTATCGCTTTGTCTTGGCTTAATCATCCTTTTCCAGCTTTTATTCAACCTGACCACTTCTGGTCACGCCCAGGTGTTGGGTTACGCCACCGACATTAATGTAAGTGATCTATTCACCCTAACTAATCAACAACGAGCTAATAACGGCCAGCCCGGCTTGCACCTTAACAGTAAGCTTAACCAAGCCGCTGCAGCTAAGGCCAGTGACATGTTTAAAAAAGATTACTGGGCGCACGTGTCGCCTGACGGCGTCCAGCCCTGGACGTTCATAACCGCGGCTGGTTACCATTATGTCTATGCCGGCGAAAACCTAGCCAAGGATTTTGATACCTCAAGTGGCGTGGTGGCCGGCTGGGTGGCAAGCGGCGAGCATAAAGCCAATATTTTGAACGTTCACTATCACGATGTCGGTTTTGCGGTTGAAAACGGCGTTCTGGTAGGTGGCGAAACCACATTAGTTGTGGCTTTTTACGCTAGCCCGCAGCCGGTGAGTTCGCCAACGGTTGCAGGTTTGCAACCAAGCCAGCCTAAGCTAACTAGTGCGAGCCAAGCTTTAGCCAGCCAGTCAACTAAAACTTCGGCTAGCCACGTTAAGCCGGCCGCAAATCAACCTAGTGTAGAGGCAGCTAAAACCGATCAGACTATAAGCTATAGCCCAAGCGGGCAGATGGTTAGCGAATCGGCGCCCGGGCTAGAGCAGTTACATATTTATAGTGAGCCGATGTTGTATCTAAAAAAT
>CAZHVB010000039.1:3423-4725 GCA_964535365.1 uncultured Candidatus Saccharibacteria bacterium
AAAAAATTTGCGCTGGAGCGATTACGCTACGATTGGTATGCTGGGTACGCTGACCGCTGTTAACGGGTTACGCCATCTGGCCTTAGCTAAACAAAGGCGCCGGCGTGGCCGATACTTATATCACCCGTTGTGGCAGGCCGGGCTGACAACTTTTGGTATTTTCCTGATAGTGACCAGCGGTCTAGGGGTGATCCAGTGAAACTACATCACTTCTTCGAATACGCGATTATAGTTTTAATTCTAGTCTTTTTGTACATTACCCATTTTTGAGCCAGGCTAAACCGATCGCCGCCGCTACCGCTACGTTGAGCGATTCTTTTTGGCCGACCATCGGTACGCTTATAGCCGTGTCGGCTGTATCCAGGACTTTTTTATCAAGCCCAGTGCGTTCGTTGCCCACTATCAGTGCACAGGGGAAGTGCGGCTTAAAATCCCAGAGTCTAGTGCTACTTTGTGGCTGCTCAAGTGCGTAAAGCTGATAGCCAGCTGCTTTTAGCGTCACTAGGGCAGTTTCGGCTTTTTTGACCCAGTGGTAAGTTACGTAATTTTCAGCGCCCAAAGCCGCTTTATGGATCTTATGTGTTACCTGAGCGCGGATATGGGGCGACCGGCGATCATTCTTAATTTCAGGGTAAGGACTAATGCCGCATAGCCAGACCTCACTAGCTCCCAGCCCGTCAGCTGAACGAAAAATTGAACCGACGTTATAGGCGCTACGGACATCGATTAAAACCAATGCCACTAACTTTTTAGATAACATCTTTTTACCATAGAATAAATTAGCAGCCCATGATAGACTACATAAACTATGCAAGAGGTGATTGTCAAATACGAGGCAAAACAGCGCAAAGCCGCTCTACCACAGGTTAGGTCTGGTGACACGGTGCGCGTTTACCAGAAAATCCGCGAAGCCGGCAAGGAGCGAGTTCAGCTATTCGAAGGCACAGTGATTAGGGTGCGCCGACTTGATTCCATTACTGCTTCGATCACGGTACGACGAATAGCTAGTGGTGTTGGTGTCGAGAAAACCTATCAACTTCACTCGCCTCAGATTACTCAAGTTGAAGTGACTAGACGATCAAAAGTACGTCGCAACTACCTAACCTACATGCGAGCCCGGGCTGGTAAATCGGCTCGCTTAAGCGAGCGCGGCTTTGACAGCAATCAAGTCAATGTGGCAACTAAACCCAAGCCAGAGAAGCAAGAAGCGGTAAGTAGTAATAAATCAGAGGCTAAAACCGAATTGGATAAAGCCGCCGCTAAAGTTGAAAAGCCGGCCACAGCCAAAACTGAAAAAGCGAC
>CAZHVB010000040.1:0-4624 GCA_964535365.1 uncultured Candidatus Saccharibacteria bacterium
TGGCGCCATAATTGATATCCCGGATATTAGGGCTGGTATGGCTTATGTGATTGCGGCCTTAAGCGCCAGCGGCGAATCTAGATTAACCGGCTTAGAAAATCTACTGCGTGGTTACGAAATGCCTCTGGCCAAATTAAAAGCGGTCGGAGCCAAGCTCGCGACCGCTTAATTTTAAGCTGTTTGAATTTTTTAACGGCGAGGCTTTAAGCTAAAGCTAAAGCGCCGCTTGGGGGTCGATAGATCGGCTTTATCGGCTGTCCAGCCAACCACTACCAAAATCAAGTAGCCGGCGAACGCCCAGCTGACCATAGCTACCAAAGTTGATAGCTCGAAACTGAAGCCACCAGCCCTGATTTCTGGGAAAGCTGTCTGAAACGGTTTTAACACCGAATGCGTGTTCTGGTACAGCCAGCCGATAAAGAGTCGGCTAGAATCCCCGTCGAACAGCCGGAACAAAAAGCGTAGACCCAATAGGATCTCGACGATTGCCACCCCGATTTGAGTTAATTTCGCCACCCACAGACTTGGTCTCATAAGAGAACCTCCCCTTTGTTAAGTTACTTGATAGTTCTATTATACATAGCTATGCAAGTTTTTGGCTTAAGCAAAGGAAAAACAGAAGCGTTTTACGGCTGGTAGGATTTTGATTGCGATGACGAGGCTTGCGAGCTATTTCTTGGAAGGCGCCAAAGCGTCAACTAACGCCATAATCAGGAAGCCTATCAGCGAAAAGATGACGATCGCAAATAGAGTGGTGAACTCAATCGTGAAGCCGCCTTCTAGCCTAGTATTAGGAAAAACATTCAGAAACGGCTGCAACAGCGGGCGCGAATTATCATACACCCAGCGCACAAAATCGGCGCTTAGGCTTGCGTTAAATAAACGCAACAAAAAACGCAGGCCCAAAAAGCCAGTTACGACCATAGTAACCCAGTAAACTACCTTAGTTATAAAGGCACCCGGATCCATATCCATTTTCATTTAAACTCCCTTCTTAATGCTTATGGCTATATTTTAGCACTCTGGTCAAGTTTTTTGGCCAGAAAGAAGGGAAAACAATTTTATTAGCCAACCGGCTTAGTGCTTTTTAGAAGATGCTAATAATCTGCCAAAGTGTTGGTGGATCAGCATTATCTATAGCTACTTTATCGCCGACTTTTTTACCAAGTAGGCTTTTGCCTACCGTTGACTCATCGGAAATTGTACCGCTAGTTGGATTAGTTTCTAAGGAGCCAAGGATTTGGAAGTGGCGGGTTTGACTGCCTGCCCTCACTTCCACCCGGCTACCCAGCTGAACTTTTGAGCGGTCCCGACTTGGCCTTAATAACACCGCGTTCTTGAGAATCCTAAGTAGCCAAGCAATGCGGGTTTCAGCAAAGTCGTATTCCTGCCTGGTAATCTCAAGTTCTGCCGATTCCTGGCCAATATCTTTTTCCTGTACTTCGTGCAGCTTGTTACTTAAGATTTGCAAATAATTCTCTAAAGCTGTCAGTTCATTTTCGAACTTTTCTTTGCCTTGGGTGGTTAAATAAATTTTGCGGGTAGCTATAGCTTGATTCATCTCGCCTCCTAAGTTAAGTAGCTTAAGATCATTAGTTTTGCCTAAATTGATGTCGGGTCGCTAGTCCTCACCCCCTTTCTATAAGATTTGGGTAGCGTAAAAGTCAGTGTAATCGGCTATAACAATTTGGTCAGTACTGCTTTGTACGCAACCCGGTAACTAACGCTTACTTCTTTTCAGTAAGTTTCTTCACTATACTGCTTGTTGTATGGTTAGGGCATCGGGTCCCCATAACTCAAAGAGTGTCAATCATCTTGGTGATTTATTCAGGCGCGGCCAACGTACCTACAAAAAAAAGCAAATCATATTGCATCAAGATGATGTGTTATCTTTCATTTATTCCATAAGGGCTGGCTATGTTAAGGCTTATACTATATTGTCGACTGGCAACAGCCGGACGCTATTTTTGCTGGGCCCTAACGACATTTTCCCATCGGCTTCCTCACTACTGCTGGCCGATAAGGGGCAGCGCTTAAAACACTATTACGAAGCCCTGACAGATATAACTGTCACATACATGAACTACGATGACTTTTTTGAATCGCTCGAGGGTAATCAGCAGGCCATGCAGCTATTGTTAAATTATCTGAATGAATCTAACGCCATGCTAACTAAACGGCTTGAGGCAGCCGAAACAAACAGTGCGCTCGATAGGGTAGCGAACATTCTGCCATACCTAGCAGAAAAATGTGGCAAACCGGTTGATAGTGACACTTATCGGCTGCTGCCCATGCTGGTCCATCAAGAAATCGCTGATCTGGCTGGAGTGACCAGAGAAACGGCATCGGTGCAGATAAAGCAGCTCGAAACAGAGGGTGCTATCAAGCAACAGCGCGGACACTGGTTAATATATATGGATAAGCTTCAGCCGCATTTAGAGATAGCAGCGCCAGGTATGTAACCCGAAACCCAGTAAGACTAACGGCTGGCTGGCCGTGGGGCGCTTAGCGTTGACTATTAATAATGTTTATGCTATATTAATCCAAAGTTGTTCCGATGAATCCGAGTTAGTTAAAGATTGCTCGATTTTCATTGACGCAATTCGAGTAAATCAAACTAACTATTAAAGGATTCCATTTTTATGTATAGCTATAGCCGTCCGCGCTATAATCGCGGGCCAAACCAGCGTTCCGTTCAACGCGGTCGCGGTCAAACCGAATTTCAGCAAACCGTTCGGGCCGAACGTTTTATTAAGCCAGCCACGACCGCTACGGTGGCAGAATACCGCCCAAAGCATGGCTTTGGTGATTTTGATATTCACCCGCTTTTAAAAACTAACGTCGCGGCCAAGGGGTTTGAGGCGCCTTTGCAAATCCAAGACCAGGCTATACCTGATGGCTTAGCCGGCAGGGACGTTATCGGCATCGCCAACACCGGTACCGGCAAAACTATTGCCTTTGCTATTCCGGTCTTAAATCGGCTGTTGACTGATGAAAAATCTAAAGCGCTGATTATCGCGCCCACCCGAGAGCTAGCCGAACAAATTGAAAGTGAATGCCATTCATTTGCCAAAGCTAGTGGCCTATACGCTGCCCTCCTCATTGGTGGTGCCTCAATGGCAAAACAAATTGCGGAACTTGCCATGGAGCCACGCCTGGTTGTAGGTACCCCAGGGCGGATCAAGGACCACTTAAAGCAGGGTAAGCTCAGATTATCCGGTTTTAATATTGTGGTTTTAGACGAGGTTGATCGAATGCTCGATATGGGTTTTATCACCGATATTCGTTTTTTATTAAACCAGATCGTACCAAACCACCAATCGTTCTTTTTCACAGCCACTTTAGACACGCGCACCGAACAGCTGATCAAGAGTTTTACAACTAATCCTGTAACTATTTCCGCTAAAATCGGCGAAACCAACAACAACGTCAATCAGGATGTGGTTCGCTATCAGCAAGCCAGCGATAAGATTGAAAAGCTGCATGATTTGTTAATTGGCGAACCAGCTGCCAAAGTACTAATTTTTGATGCCACTAAACACGGTGTTGAAAGATTAAGCAAAGAACTCCAAAGTCGCGGCTTTCAGGCCGATTCGCTGCATGGCGGTAAAAATCAGAGCCAAAGGACGCGCTCCCTCAACCGCTTTCGTTCTAATCAAGTCAATATTTTAGTAGCAACCGATGTGGCAGCGAGGGGTATAGATATTACCGATATTACCCACGTTATCAACTACAGCACACCTAACTCATACGATGACTATATCCACCGTATTGGCCGCGCTGGCCGCGCTGGCCGAGCCGGTCACGCTCTAACGTTTGTCTCTAACTAGTAACGCCGGCCGCGACTGTGATCGCCGCGATTATCATTGCGGCCAAAACCGCCGCCAAATGAGGGACGGGGCCGATCTTCTTGGGGACGAGCTTCGCTGACAATAATCTTACGCCCTTCAACTTCTGTACCGTTAAGTTTTTCGATAGCGGTTTTAGCTTCTGCTTCGCTACCCATTTCAACGAAGCCAAAGCCTTTGGACTGACCCGAGTAGCGATCCATAATAAGCTGAGCCGAGGTGACCGTTCCAATCGGCTCAAATAACTCGCGTAGTTTCTGTTCGGTAATTGCGTAGGCTAGACCGCCTACAAATAACTTAGTTGCCATAACTTTCCTCTCTTACTATCCGCTTTGGTAAGTCAGCAACCGCTGATTAGTTCTTGCCTCGGATGGTCTATTAAATTCTAGAACAGCTTCTAGTAGACACTATTATAGCAAAAGAGCCGCTAGGGGCTTAGGTATATACTAGTAATATGAGTATAAATTACGTGGCAGCTATGCCACGCAGAGAAGGTTTACTGGGAAATCCGGACGGCCGCAAGCCTGTAGTTGAGCATGCTCTAGAGAAAGATAGCTTACGCTCATTATGCAATCTTCCCAAAGAAGAAGTGGAAATGCTGCATCACGAGTGGAGCTTGCTTTCGCCTAACTCTTGCCCAAAATGCTTGCGGCGCTATAAAAGGCTGAACTCAAAAGTTAAGTAATTCTCTTGCTAATAGGCCTAGCGATACAAACCTGGCCGGTTTGCTGAGAAAAGTAGCGTAGACTGAAAGAGTGAAAGATAACAAGAAAAGT